>JAIRZY010000198.1 GCA_031266995.1 Tannerella sp. | reverse complement strand
AGCCGGCGGCATAGCCGTAGATCCGCATCTCGGCGCTGTTAAACAGTCCGAGGAAACCTTCGCGGTTGTTGAATACCTTGATTTTGTTGATTCTTGCGTAAAACATGGCTTGAATTATTGATTGTGAATAATAGAATGCCGGGATGACCGGACGGCGGACGTCTCGAATCCCTGAACCGAATCTCTTCCCCACCCCACAAGGAAAGGGGAACTGTTCGGAAACGGAAGACTGTATTGTTTGAATCTTTGAATCTTGAATTTTGAATCTCCCGAAGGGAGGGATGCTGTTCCGTTTGAATTTTCGAAGCCCTCAGTTCGGAATCCGGAATCCGGACTGCCGAACAGTTGGTTTGGAAATGTAGATTCCGTATCTTGGCGCGCGTGCGAATAATGAGGCGCGTACGCGCATAAAAACCTATGAGAGAGAGAGAGAGAGAGAGAGAGAGAGAGAGAGAGAGAGAGAGAGAGAGAGTAAGAAAATATTCGGAACGGACAACTTATGAGGCATAAAAAAACTTAATGTTTTTATGTCTTCCGTATTCGGTCTGCCATGTATATTCTGTCCCATTCGAGCGTATCCGGTTCTTTATTTATATTTACCGATGGCGGCAAAGATAGGCAAAATTTTAAAACGGTGCACAGGAATAAAAGAAATTTGTTGAAAAAATTTTCACAGTAAACGCGTATATGTGTTTATACTCAGTATGGCACCGTTTTATCCCTGGAGGGGAGGGGGATACAGAGATTCAGAGATTCCAAAATTCGGTTATTGTTCCGGATGGCTGCCTGAATTGTAGAGACGCGATGCATCGCGTCTCTACGGGAATTCCATCCGGGACGCCGGAAGACGCCGAAGGTGTCTAATACGGATAACCCCGGGCAAGCGCAACGCAGTTCGGGACATGGACGGCATGCTCCTTCTCGAACGGCGAAGCAGTTCAACTGCTACGCAGTAGGGCCGCGATGCATCGCGGCTCTACCCCGGGCTGCGCTCCGCTCGCAAGGGATTATCCAAATCGGACGCCGTACGGCGTCAGCGGGTAGAGACAGGGCATGCCCTGTCTCTACGGGGATTCCGCCCGGGACGCCCGGCAGACGTCTTTTCTGTGGTACTCTGTATAATTTTTAACTTCTTATGCAGAGAAAAATCCGCGTGCCTGTATAAATTTACATTGAATATAGCCGGTACGTCGCGCCCCGTTCGGTTTTTATCCGGATGCGTTCGCCTTCGTATGACTGCTCGCCGGCAGGGCCTTTCACTTTTATCCCGCGACCTTTCCACGGGTTGAGCAGCGTCAGTTCCTCGCCCTGTTCACTGAAAACCGTCACGTCGCCGATTTCTCCAGCCTGCAGTTTTGCGGAAACGAGAAACGCGCCCTCCGTGCGGATTTGATGAAACGAGGCGTCCCGGTCGCGGTTCCATACCGGAAACAGCCGCAGCACGCCCTGATGTCCGGAGCACAGCATTTCGTTGATGGTGTTCGGGACGGTGCTCAGGTTTTCGATGCCGTGCGGATTGTTGAGCTGGAATCCGTTGGGGAAAGTATGCTTTACGTAGCGGTCGAGGTGATACATGATGGTGTCCGGATCATAGCCGATGCGGACGGCTGCGGGGAAGAAGCTGTTGCTGCCGTTGCCGTCGAGCCAGCGCCGCATCTCCTGCATGGTGTTCATGGCGACGGCAAGCAGCTCCGGGTCGCTGTCCCACCCGATCTGTCCGCCGGGATAGATGTGCTGGATTGCCAGCGTATTTCCGTTCACCCATGCCGTTCCCTCTTCGGTCAGCCGGAAGACGGTTTTCCCGTTTCGTTCCTGCCGCGGATAGTCCGGGAGGTGATCATGGATATGCATCCATTTCTCCCGTCTGCCGGCATCTTCATCGAGCAGTTCGCTCATGTCGGTTGCCGTGCGCATGGTTTGGCGGATCAGTCCGAGCGAAAGAATCGGGTTCGTATCGCCGACCGTCCCTTCGTGAATCGCATCGTTGCGATCTACGTAGCGACCGTCTTCATACGCCAGATAGTTTTCCCAGAAAACGGCCGCCGCCCTGACGAATGGATATACCTTCCGGCTGAACTCCCCGTCACGGGTAAGATAGAACTGCATGGACAGGTTGGCCACCGCGTAGGAAACGTTGCTTTTCTGTCCCCAGAACAGGCCTTCGTCTTCGATATTTCCGCCGTCCTTCCAGTTTTTGCCGTATTTATCCATGAGCGGCGTCCAGCGGGTCGTTTCGATGCCCCGCGGCCCGATCCCGACGGGATAGAGGATGCCGTCGGGGATGCCCGCTATCTTTTCGGAATAGTACGCGCCTCTCGTCATAAAGTCGAGCAGGGGAGCGTAATACGGCGTCGCCTGCTCGATCCGGTTGGCGGAATAGAGGGCATAGAACGGCGCCTGAAAGTTGTAATTCAAATGATAGTCGCCTGCCCATGACGGCTGTTCCTGCGTGATCCATATACCGAACAGTCCGGGCGGGAAATCCGCATCCCGGCTCGACGAGGCCATTCCGTAGAGCGAAAGGTAGTACTGCCCCTCGATGGCGCTGTCGGGAATCGAGACGAACGATTTCTCCCAGTAGTCTTTCCACCATGCCCCGTGCCGGACTTCTATCCCGCGCAGGCTTTGCGGCGCAGCGGATTCCCTGACTTTCCGGACGGCGGCGTCAAGGCAGTCCGCGCTCCTGGCATTGCCGGATGTGGCGCAGACGATGCGGACGGTTTTTCCCGCTTCCAGCGTGAAGCGTCCGTCGGGTGAATCCGCCGTCTGCAGCGCCATGGCTGCCCGGTTCGGGATGTCTACCGAATCTTCGAATGCACGTATAATATAATGTATGCCGTCCGCGGCGCCCTGTTCCCTCTTTTCGGGGAAAGCGCGGTCGAGCGGGAGGTCTTCGACGATCTCCTTTCCGATGGCGGGCAGCGAGAGCTGCACCGTTCCCTCGAGCGTGCCTTCGCCCTTCATGCCGATTTCGATGACGGCGACGTCGTCGAGGGCGGCGACGTACGCCCTGTATGTTACCTCAAAGCCGTCTTTTGCAAAACGGGCGGTCGTCACGGCGTCATATAAATGCTGCTCTGCGAGGTAGGAAGCGCCCTGAAGTCCGGGAATGAAGACTTCTATCTTGCCCAGCACGGCGGGATACGATTCGTTGTGTCCCGACTTCAGACGCCAGAAATCGTTGCGCGCGGCATAAAAAACCTGGTGTTCCGGATCGCCCGACATGGCTATGCCCATGAATCCGTTTCCCAGCAGGGGCGCGTCTACGGACACCTTGGCGGGAATACGCTGCGGCGGACGGGTAAACCGGACGACGTGCCTGCCGATGATGGTTTCCGCCTGCCCGGAACGGTCGTCCTGCGCACTGCACGACAGCAGGAACGGAAGCATGACTGCGATGAGAGTTTTCAGTGTATTATTCATATTCGATATGCTTTATAAAATTATGGATGCAAAGATAATCTTTTTTCATTATAAACCGGTTAAATCTTTTTCGCCGCAGGTCGCAGGTTCACATATCTTTCCGGATTTTGAACTCCCAAATCCTTGAATCTTTAAATTAATTCTCATATCTTTGCCGCATGTTAGAAATTGCTATTCATATCGAACGCTTATTGCCGGTCAACGACTGCGTGATAATTCCTGATTTCGGAGGTTTTGTACTTCAAAACTGTCCGGCTGTCCACGAACGCGACGCGCACCTGTTTCGCCCCTCGCACAAGGAAATCGTATTTAACCCGACGCTGAAGCACGACGACGGACTGATCGCCGGAGCATACATGCAGGCATACGGCATGACGTTCAATCAGGCACGGGCGGCGCTGAAAAAAGACGTCGAAAGCCTGAAAGCCGTGCTGGACGAACGGCGCGAAGTCACGCTGGACGCCATCGGCACGTTTCGCCGGGAGGCGGACGGGGCGGTCGTGTTTCATCCCGTGGCGGACTGCGCGCGGTTCAGCCTGTCGTCGTACGGGCTGGCGCCGTTTCACCTGCCGCCCGTGCCGGCAGAAGCTCATCCGGCTGCAAACCCGACCGGCGACCGGCCGAAGCCCGACCGCAAGTCGGCACACGTCATCTACCTCCCCGTCAACCGGACGCTGGCCGGCATCGCCGGCGTGTTCGCAGCAGCCGTGGCGCTGTCGCTGGTGATCATGACGCCGCTGGAGGAGGTCAATCCGGCGTCGTACACGGCAAGTTTCGCTCCTGCGGAAATCGTAAAGAAGATTACGCTGCCTGCCGGCACGACGGCTGCGGACGGCGGCGCGGTCGCGGACGGCCCCGGTCATGCGGAAACGGAGGCGAAGGCGCCCGCAAGCCTGCCCGTCGAGCAACTGAACGGCTCGAAACCGGCAAAGACTTACTACGCCATCATCGGCAGCTTCGAAACCGAAAACCAGGCCCGGACATTTATCGGACGTCTCGACACGCCGTCGCTCCGCAGCGTCGGCATCGTGCGGCAGGACAAGCGCATCCGCGTATTTGCCGGCCGGTATGAGAGCCGCAGTGAGGCCGAGGACTGTATCGCCGTTTTGCGGAAGGAGGAGAGGTTTCGGGATGCATGGCTGTTTGCGGGGAGATAAATCATTCAAGATTCAAAATTCGAGATTCAAGATCTAAGATTGGCAGATTCGACAGGTTATTCATGACTTACACATATAAAAAACAAAACAAAATGAACAGAAGAAATTTTATTCGCAGAAGTGTTGCCACTGCAGCCACTGCGTGTTACGGATTGAAAGGAATGGCATGGCCGGCGGTTGCCGCGCCGGAGGCAACGGGTAAAAACAGGATTGGCCTGCAACTGTACAGCATTCGCGAGACGCTGCCCAACGACCACGAGGGATGTCTGAAAAAGCTTGCGGACATGGGCTACTCCTACGCCGAGGCGTACGGCTTCAACGGCAGCGTGTTTCTGAATAAGCGTTTGACGGAATGGAGCCGTATGCTGAACGACGTGGGCATGCAGCTCTCGGGCACGCACTGCGGCACGGGCCTGCTGCCGGCCGACGTGACGGCGGGAGAATGGGACTACTGGCGGAAAAGCATCGACGAGATGAACGCCGCCGGAGGCAAAAGACTGATACAGGCGTCCCTGCCGGCGGGAAAAACAGCGGACGAGGTGAAGCGCTCGGCCGAGCAGTTCAACCGCATCGGAGAGCTGTGCAGGGCGGGCGGCATCAAGTTCGGATATCACAATCATCACTCGGAGTTCCGTCTGATGGACGGCGAGGTGCTCTACGACCTGCTGCTCCTGAATACCGACCGCAACCTGGTGTTTTTCCAGATGGACATGGGGCACACGGTGAACGGCGGAGGCGACATCCTGGCGTATATGAAGAAGTATCCGGGACGTTTCCTCGCATGGCACGCGTCCGACTTCAAGAAGGGACAGGGATACACGGAGACGGGACAGGGCGACGTGCCCTACGACGCGCTGTTCGAGCTGGCGGCATCCTACGGGCTTGAAGACCTGACCGTCGAGCAGGAAACGGGAGGCGACATCTATGCCTCGTGCCGCAAGGACATTGAATTTCTGTCCAAATATCCCTGGACAAAAGCACAGTAAACACCCTCCTCCGCCCGGCGGCGAAAGAGGCAAAGGATCGAAACGATGGCGACGAACCCGCCCGTACGGCTGCACGCGCCCGGCGATGCGAAGGAGGTGCTGCTTCACACCTGCTGCGCGCCGTGCGCCGGCGCCGTGGTCGAATGCATGATGGCAAACGGGCTGCGCCCCACCCTGTTTTACTTCAATCCGAACATCTTCCCTCACGAAGAATACGTCCGCCGCAGGGCCGAGAGCATCCGCCTCGCCGCGGCGCTGCGACTGCCCATCGTCGACGGCGGCTACGACCACGCCGGCTGGCTGCAGCAGGTGAAGGGCCTGGAGGGTGAACCCGAACGCGGCCGCCGCTGCCTCGCCTGCTTCACGGCGCGGCTGGCGGAAACAGCTCGCTACGCACACGCGCACGGCTTCACGGTCTTTGCCACCACGCTCGCCTCGTCGCGCTGGAAAAGCCTGCAGCAGATTGACGAAGCCGGGCAGCGTGCCGCCGCGCCCCGTCCCCCGCTCGCCTTCTGGGCGCAAAACTGGCGCCGGGGCGGACTGAGCGAGCGGCGCAGCGAAATGATTCGCGAATACGGATTTTACAG
>JAIRZY010000107.1 GCA_031266995.1 Tannerella sp. | reverse complement strand
TCCCTGTCCAGCAGGTAAATCGAAGGAATTGCACGCAGGATATATGTCTCTTTATCCTCTATTTCAGCATTATAATCATATCCGCTCAGCCACGACGACGGTATCTCGTTCAAATGCGCTTTCCATTCGTCCAACTGTTTGTCCGGATAAATCGCCAGTATCCGGAGAAGATTCCTACGCTGCATCTCTCTGATGACTTCAGATGCTTCCATTCTGTCTATCACCCTGATACAGGTATTACAGCCAAGATTATGAAAAAACAGCAACACATACTCCGAGCGAATCTCCGACAGCGTCTCCTGTCGTCCCAAAGCCGTCCGGTAGTGAATCTCCGCAGCGGGCGTACCCGGACGGTTTTTCTGCAGGTAGCCCCATACTATTTTCAGTCGTATCTTCCGCGTCTCGTCCACTCGTTCCGACGCGAGCAGACGATCCAGCACGGGCATAAACAGCTCATCGTTATGCATCGGCGAGTCAGCCTCATATAGATAACGTTCCAGATTGGCGGCGAAAAACGCATGCGCTGCCGCATCGCTTTCCGCCAGATCCATCAGATGCACAAGCCCCTCACAGGCCACCTCATACGATGCGTAAGACAGAATTTCAATATAGTTGACAAGCGCCTGCTCGGCAACCCTGCCCTCGCTGCCGGTATTGACCGTATCGCGAAAATCGAAATGATCCCAGTAATGCATCGCCATATATTCGGCACGCGCCTGCGGGTCGACATAGACAGACGGGACAGTCGCCATCGGGAAGACACGCCCACTCACGACAATCTCCCGCCGTTTGTCTGCGCAACCCCACGATAGCAGGCAAAACAAGACCGTCAATACATATAAACGGCTGTAGTACATACCTGTCTCCGTCTCTAATCGCTATCGCCGTTGCTCTCTACTCGATGCTCCGCTACGTACTCGCACAAGTTCGCGCAAATTATGAGTCGCCTCGTCCATACCTGCTGCCTGCGCTTTTCGCAGACGCATCTCGGCCTCATCGTAACTTCCTTCGTATATATAGAGCACACCCAAGCAATTATCATATTCGGGCGAATCGATGTTTTGCACCTTTTCCAGATATTCGTGCGCCAGCCCGATGTCGCCTTCCGCCAGAGCGGCGGCCGCACCGTTCAGGTTGGCTATGTCATTGTTCGGGAAATGCTTGCGCGCTGTGATCAAGGTCTCGTTAAACTCACGGCTACCTTCGGGATAAGTACGCGCGATCTGATACATCTCATTTTGACTCAATAATTTAGGTCTTTCTTTGATATGCCGTTTCCCTTCTTCGAGCGTAAAATCGCGGACGACGTAATTCACCTGGCAGTCTACCCGGCGTAATTTAGGATATAAATCGCGGTATATCTGCTTGTAAGGAGTACCTCCCCCTACTTTTTTCATCTGCTCCTCGCGCTTGTCGAGATCATATTCGCGCTCAATCACCGCCAGGACTTCCCATTTCCGCGGCACCATATAATATGCATCCTGCAGCATCTGTTTCAGGCCGTCCCAATCCTCTCCGCCGACACCGGTACGGAACAGTCCGGACGGAATCGTACTCATCTGCGCAAAATATTCGCGCATAGCCTGCGCACGCTTGAACGAGAGTTCGTAGTTTAGCCGCTGCGAACCTTCTGGCGATGCATAGCCGCGCATTTCCACGCCGCTCACTTTCACGTCGGGGTCTGTGGCCACGATCACAATCATTTGATTGATCTTTTCCAGTTCATAACGGTTATTGCGGAAGTCGGGCAGGATAGTGCTTTGTCCCTGCGGGAAGTCAAGATAGGCCTCTCCAATCTCATAGCGAACTTTCTCGGCCTCTTTCTCGGGTGTAAGATAACGGAACTGCGCATTTAATTCCACCTGCTTGCCGGACACGTTTTCGGCCATCACCAGTTGTTGTTGCGGCGCACCGCAGCAGCCGAACGCTTCTTCGCGAAACTGCAGTTTGGCTCCATCCATCCACGTGCGATACGGCACCGACACGTGGTAAGGTATGCGGTTCTTGTTTTTACGGTCGAATTTTTCTACCGCGTACACCGGGCCGGCCATGTTCACTTCGAGATTACTGACCGCCTCAAGCGGCGTCCCGTTCAGGCTGCGCTCCCTGACGTCCAGTTTATAGCGGAGTTTGCTCTTGATGATCAGTTTCGGAAGTTCCACCTTGTTACGTCCCGACACAAGTATCGGCGTATATATCAGGCTCTCGACCGATTTCAATCTCAAAGCGCTCGCATCAAACATAAGATCCACTTCCATCGTGTTTCCACTCTGCTCGACTTTTTCGGACACCACTTTCACCCGTAGCTGTTGCGCCTGCATCATGAGACTCATCAACAACAACGTAAAAATCAGATAATTGCGTTTAAATTTATGCGTCTTCATCATTTTTGCCCTTTCTTATTTTAGCATGAATATGGCTGAGATTCCCGCCTTTGACGGCCCAAAATAGTGCATGGTGCTGCTCGAAATTTTCTCCGTGCTGCACTTATCACAGTCAAATTTGTCGAACTCCAGATATGTATAACCTATACCCAGTGTAAATTCAAGACTGAAACGGCTGCTGACCAGCAAATGGTAGCCATAAGATACACCGCTGCCGGCCAGCCAGCCATCGAAGCGTTTGTTCTGGATTCCATCGTTGTGATGGTCTCCCCATCCGGTCGGCAGAAACGACAGCCCACCGACATTGAAATCGCCGTAGTGGGCGTGAACGCCAATAAAATGCCGGTTGAATTTCTCGCACAACCACCAGCGCAGTTCGGGCTGCACCATGAAGTGCTTGAACTTTCCGTCGTATTTGGAAATTACATCGCCTCTCTGATCCACTTCTTTTTGTGGAAAAACCCAGGGATTGAAATTTACGCTCACGTCCAGAGTCAATTTATCCGACAATGCATATTCGAGACCCAGGTTGATCGTCGTAGTCGCATCGTACAAAAGATTGCTTTTGAGCGCAATATTTTGACCGAAACAACTGATACTCAACAACCCTGCTCCTATCAGAAATACCCATTTTTTCATATTACATTCAATTTTTTTTATATCAATATCCAATTCATGGGCAAAGGTATTATTTTTTTTCGGTTAAAACACTGATTTATTCGATTTTTCATCAAACATACCAGCATTTTTCCAAAATTACCTGTTTTTTTTACCGTAGCCCCGCTTGCTGGCCTTCTCCAACACGCTTTTCTGGCAATTGCGAATCAGTTCGAGTGGAGTACAGTCAAACTGTTTCCGGCAAAACCAGTTAAAATGTGTCGCCGAATTGAAATTGAACTCCGTCATGAGGTCGTTGATCGTCACGTCCGGATCCATCGCTTTCGTTTTAACCTGTCTGGCCATCTGGCTCAGGATCCATTGCCTTGCCGATGTGCCGAATACGTTTTTAAATTTGCTGTCGAATGTCGTTCGTCCCATGTTCGCCAGCGAAGCCAGCTCACCTATGCTTTTCACTTTCATGTAATTCTGCATGATGAGGCTCCGGAAATCCGACTCGCCGAGTATTTCATGGAACAGTTTGGTCAGTTCACGCCTCGTATAAAACGCCCGCAAAACCAGAAACAGTTCCTTTTCCTTGATTTCGTGCAGATGTTCGCAGTTCAGTCCCGCATCGAGATAAAACGCCATCGTATCAAGAAAATTCTCCAGCGGATGCCGGAACGCGACGGCGCCCAGCGGCTCATAAATCTCTTCCCTGTCAAGCATGCGCTGGATAAACAGTTTGTCGCATACCGACCGCAGCATCCGGAATGAGAAAACGATCAATTCACTGTCCTGACGCACTTCATGCGTAAATGTGCATCCTTTCGGAACCAATAACATCTCTCTGGAAACCAATTTTTTAGTTTCACCTTCTATTTGGAAGTATACACTTCCCTTCATTAAAAACACCAAGCTGTGGGCCTTTGTACTATAAAATTCGATAGTACCTCCTTCAGCAACCTTTACATGTCTGAATCCGTCCGATTCGTCTGTCTTGTAGCTGATGCAAGACAAATGTTCTTTCTTGTAAAAAATCATACCGTTTAACTTTTAATTCAATTTATTACATATATCTTTTTAAACCATTCCAGTTCTTCGTAACGGACATTCAGATACGGATAGTCGTCTTGCCTGATGTAGGTCGTCAAACCCGAATGTTTTTCGACTTTGAATCCCAGAGACGATGGCAGAAAATCCGGGGTTGATACCTTGTATATCACGCAATTGTCCACCAATCGCTTCAGTTCGTCCCGCTTTCCGCCGTCTTTCAGGACGCGCGAAAAATAATCTTCAAAATCAAAAAACAGGTGATACGAGTAACGGTCGAAATGCTGAATATCGCGAATATCCACGTTTTTATCCGTCTCGATGTTTTCCCGCAACCAGTCGGACAAAGCCTTCAGGCCATCCGTCCTGACGATACTCAGCGTCGCCGAGCGCAGTTCGCCCGTTTTCGCATCGACTTCGTCATAAGCGTCTTTCGTGAATTTCACCAAATCCGCCTGCTGCTTGAAAAGATCGTTGACAGACGACCCGTATATTTCCTGAAAACCGGGCGACAGTATTTCGGCTGACGACGCCACAATATATCCTGCTTTGTTCCTCAATTCATATACCACTTCTATCCCTGCCATAAAACAAGCTTCGAAAAGGATATAATCAAACTGGTTATCAGGGATTGCCGCAGCAAAGTCCGTCATACTCATCCAGTCTCTTCCATCCTGCACAAGTGATCTTGTCTGCATCGAGCGGGGCGACACTAATGTCGCATCAGGTAACCACCCCGACGCATGAGAAAAGAGTATCAATCCATAAGAATCAGCAGGATACATGTTTTTCACGTCTTGCAGTATCTCGGCAAACACTTCCGGAGAGGCAGAATTTTCATCCTCCCGTGTATATATCACTTTTGTCTTTTTTATTCCATTTTCTACATAAATCTCTTCTAACACAGAACCTTCCTTATATAAATCCCGATATACGACCAAATATCCGTTCTTCCCGTTCCAGCCGTTTTTCAGCGATTCGACTTTTCCGTCCGCATCGTTTCTCAAATTGTTATCACACCCGATATAGACAAAAACCGTCCGTTTAAAATCAGGTTCTACTGTGTTTTCCAGCACGCAGGATGACAAAAAAAACAAACAGATTATGCACGCAAAATGTTTACTCATCACTATTAGCTCTGTCCGCGTTTTTACATGTGTCCATACAATTCAAATATTTTATGCCCTTGAAGTCCCCTTTGCAGGAGGCTCCGTTCAAGACAATCGGCGCTCCGGATTGTCCCGCTTTTTTCGTTTTCGGCCGCAATGATACACTATTATTCTCTATTTCACAAATTTCTAATTGCTTTTTTTCAGACAAAATGATACTCTCAAATGTAACTTACGGCAAAACAAGCGCTTTGTGAATTGAATAAATTTCGTTGCCTGCGAAAGTTTTTATAAAGTACAACTGATTTGGCGCTGTCGGTACGATAACCGGCGACATCGCATCGTGACGCTGATACACGCAGGCACCAGCCATATTGTATACCGCCACGCCGGTAATTGTCCCGACCGGGAAGTCGATAAAGATACTACTCTGCCCGGTGTATATTTTCACATCGTCGCGCGTCACCGTTTCCGTTCCCGACGGGAGGCCGAAGCGCAGGCTGAAGCGTGCATTCACCTCCGTTGCACCGCCACCCGTTTCCGGCCGCACGGCGAACGTATATGTCGGCGATCGCTGCAAGTCGATTTCCCGGTCGTTCGCCTCATGATCGATCAGGTAGACCGATCGGCCGAAATCCGCCACGCCGGTAAAGTCGAGCGTCACAGGCGTATCCGCACTCTCCAGGCGAAGACCCAGCTTCACCGGCGCGCTGAAATCGCCGCTACGGTTGATCGCCAGCGCCTCGCGGTCTTCGGTGAGCGTATATACCTGCACGGGTACGCCCTCTACGAATGCCTTGCGTGAATCTTCGTCGGGGTCATACGAGGCAGACATCCCTGCTTCGCTGTACAGCGCTGTCGTGTTGGTGTACGACTGCTGGCGCGCCGTGATTCGCAGCATGCCCGGTTCCGACGATGCGCTGCGTAACTCGTATCCCGGCCGAAAGCCTTTAGTAGTCGTCATCGAGGACGTCATCCGCAGACTGGTGAACGGAGCGGCGTTCGAACGCTTCATGACGAAAAACGACTGAAAAGGCGCGATCCAGTGAGCCGTTTCGACCGGTACGTCTGCATCGGTAATCATGTAGCGCATCGTATCGCCCGTGGCGAGCAACGTAATAAACCCTTCGTCCACGTTGCCGCTCCATATTTTGTACGAATTTTCAATGCTGGCACTGTTGGCCGCAAGGAAATCGGCCGATTTCAAATGGGCCGGAAACGGATTGACAACCTGTATCAGCGAATAGGCCGCGTTCACGGGCAGATCCAGCATGCCGCTCGACGACAGGTAGCCGTCGATAATAAACCGTCCCCCAACGGCGTTGCGGGTCAGAGCGCCCGACGGCTCGCCGTTCGCCCCCGTGTAGGATGTGGCCGACTTCGGGAACGTGAAACGCTTGCCTTCCGTATCGGGCAGAACGTAGATATTGAACGGCGTACCCAGCGGTAACGGTGTGCCCATGCTTCCGAACGTGGCCGTATATGTTTTCTCACGCGCTACGCTCAACGGGATGTCGGGGTTGGCGGACTGGAAGAAGTTCATGTAGACCAGACCCCAGTCGGGCGACTGACCTGCCTTGGGAAAGTGATAGTCGCCCGTATACGTATTCGCGAGCGGAGCCGACCACATCACGAAGCGGTCCTTCTCTTTCTGCATGGGTTCGATATCTATCGAAGCGCTCTCATATTCAAGGAAGTGGATGCCGGAAATCATCGCACGGTCTTCGAGGTGAATGCGGCGGCATACCGTCTTCATATTCAACTCGGGATACCACGGACAGCCCTTGCCGAGGATGACGTCCACGCAGTTGCTGTTGGGCGCCCACGTCATGGCCAGCGTCCGTCCGTTCCTGACCTGTACCCAATTACCCGGATTGTGCCAGTCCGTATCGACGGCGCCTGTCCAGCGAACCGTGTCGGCGCCCAGCGCCGTACCCAGCACCTTGACCGTGATGTGGCCCAGGGGGAACGACTTGGTCCGGAACGAATACCAGTCGAGGTTCGACGAAGGGACATCCCCGAAATGCGGACGCACATAGTACGTGACGTCGGACGACGGGTTGGTGATGACCGGGAATGTGTTGCCGATATACGTCGAATCGCTGTCGTACCACCAGAACTCCACTTCGGCGGGTTCCTTTTTGAGGCAGACTTCGTAGGACGACACACCCCGGCACACGGTGAAACCGCCCTGACAGCTCTCGAGCAGATAGATATATATGTCGGCCGTACGGGTGACGCCTTCGCACGTCAGCTTATACGAGAGCTTTACTATATTGCTGCCGTAAGACGGGCCGGGAGCCGTATACATGATTTTGTTGTTTACAATATAGACGGTACCGAACGCGCCGCTCAACACCCCCTCGCCACCGGGCGTCGTGATCTTGGTCGACGTAAGCGTCTGGTTGTCGCACGGCGAGTTTAATATGTCGTTCGCAAACACGTCAATCACTACCGTGCCGTAGTGCGCTACCGTAGCCAGGTCTTCACGGGGCAGGAACGTGGCCACCGTCTCGCGGTTGTTTCCCCAGTCGCAGTCAGGGAAGTTGCCCGGCTCCAGGTTCCCGTTCACCAGCGTGCCGCCTACGATAATATCATATATCCCCGCAACATCGGTGATGGTGATCTCGAACGTACGCGTATCGCCCGGAAACAGCGCCGAACCGAGCGTCTGATTGTATATCGAGGGAGCAGATTCGTTGTTGAGATAGACCCTGACCGGCGTAGTCGCGTGCAGGGATGCATCTCCTATATTTCGTATCTTAAACGTCAGTTTCTTCGTAGTCGTGTTGATTGCGCCATCGATAATCTCGGCGTCGGGCGTGAAGACGACCGGCTTGATGATTTCCCTGCCGTCCGGCGTCTCGAAACTCGACGAAATGACAGCCTGCATGATATTGCTGTTGTACACAAACGTCGGCTCGGGATCGCTCGCGTTTTTATAAAAGCAGTAGTCGGAATCCAGCGGATGGAAAACGCCCAGCGGCGTCTTGAGGTCGGCGTTGATCTTCATCGGATGGTAATGGAACTGGTTCCAGACCGGCGGCGCGGGAGCCAGGTCGCGGTTCGCGCCTTCGACTGCAAGGATAAAAGCACGCGTTTGCCCTACAGTAGTGTTCGAACGCCCCATCACAACGATATCCGCCGAACCGTCGTTGTCCACATCGGCAATGGCGGGGTATTCAAAACCCGTATATGAGTAGCAAAGTTTGCTCAAACGAATCACACTTGGACTGTTAGCCGTTGTTGCATTGACGGTTACATACGACCGTCTTGCCGATATGATACGCAACGTACGTTCGTCGCGATAGCAAATATCCATTATGCCATCGTTATCGAAATCGAACAGCGAAAAACCGGTATTGATCGAGCCGTCCTGGTGTTCCAGCAGAAAGGACACTTTCAGGCGCTGCGCCACAGGCAGGCCGACGGTGTTATCCCATGTAAATGAGATCAGACAGCCTTCTACCTGCGGACTGCTGTCGGTTAGCACCATGGTCGATTGAAGCAGACCGTCGGTCACATTCGGATGTACAGGGAGTCCATTCGGATAATATGTAGGCTCTGGCCCTAATGTACGGCTTGCAGTATTATTGTCCGTGCCCCCGGAAGTATAGGATGAATAAGGCCTTCCGCAAATCAGGGATATTTCCGGCAGTTTTTTCCCGTTCTGAACTTTTCCGTCCACATCGCCTATATAAAGATACGAAGCAAAACCTTGACTCGTAGGACAGTATGCATGAAAAACAGTATAAGACACAACGTCTCCCCCTGTCATATCCGCATTCGGTTTCCAGCCTACTAATGTATGCCAAATATGGTT
>JAIRZY010000100.1 GCA_031266995.1 Tannerella sp. | reverse complement strand
TTTACGGCGCGGGCGTTCTTTTTCACAGCCCGCAAGCCAAACAGGAAGAAAAAACAGGGCAGGAGGCGCTTGTGGAAAAATTCCTGAATCTGGTACAGACGCATTACCGGGAGGAACGGGAACTGAAATTCTACGCCGACAAACTGGGTCTCACGCCGATGCACTTGTCGAAAGTCGTCAAGGCAGCCAGCCGAAAATCCGCCAACGACTGGATTGACGAGCATGTGATACTGGAAGCTAAAGCGCTTCTGAAATCAACCGGCATGACGATTCAGCAAATCAGTGAGGAGTTGAATTTTCCTTCGCAGTCGTTTTTCGGGAAGTATTTTAAGCGGTGCACGGGGATGTCGCCGAGGGAATATAAGAAGTGAGAGGAAGATTTTTTTAGCACGGACGATGCTGATTTTAAAGATTTAGATTTAATCACCGCTAAAAATAAACAGTTTGCAAGATTCAAGAATATGAAGAAAATGAGATATGTATGCGGATATGCGGATGTGGATGAAAAACGGTGGCTCCGCGAAAGAAAAGCAAGGGCCGCCATCCGGCGATGCGGGCCGCGTTGCGCACCGTACGTTTTTTTTAATCATTGAATCTTGAATTATCCCGAAATGTCCATTGGTGCATTGACTGATTCCTTTCCGGAAAATCCGGGAAGAAAATTACCGTTGTGTATTCACATCCCGGAAAATCCGGGAACGGAATTACCGTGTGTTATTGGTGTCCCGGAAAATCCGGGAACGGAATTACCGTGTGTTATTGGTGTCCCGGAAATTCCGGGAACGGAATTACCGTGTGTCATTGGCGTCCCGGAAAATCCGGGAACGGAATTACTGTGTGTCATTGGCGTCCCGGAAATTCCGGGGAGCAAATTACCATGAGGTGTCGGCACCCCGGAAGTTACGGGAGACATGCCCGGCAACGGAGAAATCTTCCAGTGGACACGGGATTATTTCCCCTTGTTTCTCGGGTGATGCTCCACGATTTCGCGTCGCAGAGATTCGCGGTCGAGGTGCGTATACAGCTCCGTAGTGGTGATTTTTTCGTGTCCGAGCATCATCTGTATCGCCCTCAGGTGTGCACCGCCCTCGAGCAGATGGGTCGCAAACGAATGGCGAAACGTGTGCGGGCTAACCGTCTTCGTGATGCCCGCAAGCCCGGCGTGCGTCCTGATGACGTGAAAGACGGTCACGCGCGTCAGCGCCTTGCCCCTGCCGTTGAGGAAGAGCGTGTCTTCAAAGCCTTTCGCGACGGCGATTCGCTGCCGGTCGTGCAGGTAGTTCCTTATCTCGTGAAGCGCCCCGGGCGAAATCGGCACGAGCCGCCGCTTGCTGCCCTTGCCTTCGACGGTGATAAATTCTTCTTCGAAATATACGTCTGACCGCTTCAGGCCCGTCAGTTCCGAGACGCGCAATCCGCAACTGTAGAGCACCTCAAGCATGGCACGGTTTCGCTGCCCCTGCGGCTGGGAGAGATCGATGCTGGCCAGGATGCGGTCTATCTCACCGACCGACAGCACCTCGGGTAGCTTCATCCCGATACGGGGCGCCTCGAGCAGCTCGGTCGGGTCGGTGCGCACATAGTCATCGAGAAGCAGGAAACGGTAGAACGACCTGATTCCCGAAACGGTGCGCGCCCGCGAACGGGGCGAGATGCCCTCGTCGTGCAGTTGCGCCATGAACTGCTGCAGGTCTTCATGCGTGACCCGGAGGACGGATTCGATGCCTTGCTCAAGCACAAACTGCTGCAGCTTCTCCAGATCGACGGCATAGGCCTCGATCGTGTTTGCCGACAGGCCTTTTTCCAGCATCAGATGCTGGCGGTACAGGGTGACGACGGATTTTTTTTCAGAGGGCATATTTAAAATTCAAGATTCAAAATGCAAGAAGACAATCATTTCTTCTACCGTCCGTCGATCGGCACATACTCCTGCAGTTCGAGCGTGTTCCTGTACGCCGGACGGATGATGCGCTTGCTCTTAAAATTCAGTTCCTCGATGCGGTGCGCCGTCCACCCGACGATGCGTGCCATGGCAAACAGCGGCGTGTAGATTTCCTGCGGGAGGCCGATCATCTCGTATACGAACCCCGAATAGAAATCGATGTTCGACGACACGCGCTTGCGGCTTCCCTTGAAACTGTAGAACGACTCGATCGCGCGTTCCTCCAGCAACTCAAGGAAGGCAAACTCCTCCTCGCGGTCTTTCTCTTTCGCCAGATCGCGCGCCAGCTCCTTGAGGAGGAGCGCCCGTGGGTCGGAAATCGTGTATACCGCGTGCCCGATGCCGTATATCAGCCCGGTCTTATTATACGCCTCCCGGTTCAGCATCTGAAGAAAATAGGCATCTATCTCCTCCACGTTCGTCCAGTCCGCGATGTGCTCCTTCAGGTGGTGAAACATGTCGGCGACCTGAATGTTCGCCCCCCCGTGCAGCGGCCCTTTCAGCGAGCCGATACCTGCCGCGATGGATGAATACGTGTCCGTCCCGCTCGAACTCGTCACGCGAACGGTGAAGGTCGAATTGTTTCCTCCCCCGTGTTCGGCCTGCAGCACGAGCAGCAGGTCGAGCGTGCGTGCCTCGAGCTGCGTATACCCGTGTTTGAGCATGTAGAGAAAATTTTCGGCAATCGTCAGATGCTCGTTCGGATGGCGGATGTGCAGCGAACGCCCCTGCGTACTGTGGCGATAAATATTGTAGGCATAGGCGATGACGGCCGGAAAACGGGAAATGAGCTGTATAGACTGGCGCATCAGGTTTTCGGGCGACGTGTCGTCGGGATTCGGATCGAAATTGTACATCTCCAGCACGCACCGTGCAAGCGTGTTCATAATGTTCTGCCCCTCGAGGTCGATGATGTTCATCTTCGTCTTCTGCTCGAGTGGCATGTTGTCGTTGATCAGCTCGCGGAAATTGACCAGTTCCTCCCTGTCGGGCAGATTGCCGGAGAGCATCAGAAACGCCACCTCTTCGAAACCGAAGCGATTCTCGCGGATAAGCCCGTGCACGATGTCTTCAATGTCGTATCCGCGATAGTAGAGCTTGCCCGGAATCGCCTTCAGCGCGCCATCGGCCCCACGCTCGTAGCCTACGACGTTTCCTATCTGGGTCAGCCCCACCAGTACGCCCGAGCCGTCCTCGTTGCGAAGTCCGCGCTTGACGTTATACTTCACAAACAGGTCGTTATCTATCTTGCACGTCGTCTTTACCGACTCTGATAACTTGTAGATCAAATACTCCTTTTTCATAATGTTTCATTTTAAACTGTTGATAAATGGATGAGAGCGCAGCCCGCAGGCCTTACCCGTCGATCCTGTGAATGATTCTCTCTCCGAACGCCCTGGTGCCAAGTGCTCTGCCGCCGGGCATAAAGCGCGCCAGGTCGCGGGTTGCTTCCCCGTGCACGAACGCCTCTTCCATTGCACGCGTGATCAGTACGGCAGCCTCCTTCCAGCCCAGATACTCGAGCATCATCACTGACGAAAGTATCAGCGACGACGGATTGGCCACGTCACGTCCCGCAATGTCGGGCGCCGTCCCGTGCGTAGCTTCAAAAATAGCATGGCCACTCTCGTAATTGATATTGGCGCCCGGCGCGATGCCGATGCCGCCCACCATCGCCGCCAACTGATCGGAGATGTAGTCGCCGTTCAGGTTCAGCGTGGCGATGACCGAATACTTCTCGGGCGTCAGCAGCGTGTTCTGCAGGAACGCGTCGGCAATCACGTCGTCGACCACGATTCTCCCCTCCGCCAGCTCCCGCGAAAACTCGCGCTCGGCAAGTCCGTAGCCCCAGCGCTTGAAGCCGCCTTCGGTAAACTTCATGATGTTGCCCTTGTGTACCAGCGTCACCCCCGGCCGGCCGTTTTCCAGCGCATAGCGGATGGCGGCGCGCATCAGACGTTCGGTGCCCTCGACCGACACCGGCTTGACACCGAACGACGACGTCTGCGGAAAACGCACCCGGCTTACACCCATCTCGCCCGTAAGGAATTGCAGAAACCGGGCGGCCTCGGGCGTACCCTGCTGCCACTCGATGCCGGCGTAGATGTCTTCCGTATTCTCGCGAAAGATCACCATATCCACCTTCTGCGGCTCCCTGACCGGCGACGCCACACCCTTGAACCAGCGTACCGGCCGCAGGCATACATATAGATCAAGCGTCTGGCGCAACGCCACGTTCAGCGAGCGGATACCTTCGCCCACAGGCGTAGTCAGCGGCCCCTTGATGCCGACAAGATATTCGCGGAAAGCCTCCAGCGTCTCGTCGGGCAGCCGGTCGCCCGTCTGCTCAAACGACTTGCTGCCGGCCAGCACCTCTTTCCATTCGATCGTGCGCTTACCGCCGTATGCCTTCGCCACGGCCGTATTGACGATTTCCTGACTGACAGGCGAAATTTCCACCCCGACGCCGTCTCCCTCAATATAAGGAATCGTGACCCTGTCGGGGACAAGTAAACGGTTTGTCTCTTTTTTTATTTTCATAAGATTATTCATTACTGTTCTTTTTTACATAATTCAATGCACTTCCCGCCCGGTACCATCCGATTTGCGTACTGTTAAATGTATGGTTGGCAAAAAACCGTTCTTTCGTTCCGTCGGAATGATGCAGGACAATCGTAAGCGGCTTGCCCGGCCGGAAGTCGTCCATTCCTTCAATTGTAATACGGTCGCCTTCGCACACCTTGTCATAATCGTCCTTCGCCGCGAAAGTGAGTGCCAGCATGCCCTGCTTCTTCAGATTCGTCTCGTGAATACGTGCAAAACTTTTTGCCAGAATCGCCTTGACGTGCAGAAGACGCGGTTCCATTGCCGCATGTTCGCGTGAAGAACCTTCGCCGTAGTTGTCTTCAGCCACTACGATTGACGAAATATCCTTCTCCCTGTACTGCTTCGCCACGGCTGAAACGGCGTCATATTTCCCCGTCGACTGGTTAAGCACCAGATTGGTCTTTCCGTTGAACGCATTGACCGCCCCCATCAGCATATTGTCCGAAATATTCTCGAGATGACCGCGAAAACGCAGCCACGGGCCTGCCATAGAGATATGATCGGTCGTACATTTGCCCTGCGTCTTGATCAGCACGGGCATGGCCTCGAGGTCGCCCCGCTGCGGAGGGAGAAACGGCTGGAGGCGTTGCAGTCGCTCGGACAAAGGATTGATTTGCACCTCCGCAGAACTGCCGTCCGGCGCCACGTATCCGTTGTCCTCTACCTCAAAGTTCCCCGGCGGGAAATTCGCTCCTTCAGGTGCCTTGAGCAGCACTTCACGTCCGTCCTTCGTTTTCAGCGTATCTTTCAGAGGATTGAAACACAAGTCTCCGGCTATCGTCAGAGCCATCGTCAACTCGGGCGACGCCACGAACGCGTACGTATTGGGATTTCCGTCGGCACGCTTGGCAAAATTGCGATTAAAAGACGTGACAATAGCGTTTTTGCGCATTGGGTCGTCGGTATGGCGTTTCCACTGCCCGATGCACGGCCCGCAGGCATTGGCCATGATCAGACCGCCTATTTTTTCGAAATCACTGATAATACCGTTGCGCATGGCAGTATAGCGGATCTGTTCCGAACCGGGATTGACGATCAGCGCCGCCGCGACGGGAATATCATCTTCCAGCGCCTGCCGTGCGATGGACGCCGCGCGGCTCAGATCCTGATACGACGAATTGGTACACGAACCGATCAGTCCCACCTCCATTCGTTGCGGATAATCATTCGCTTTCACCTTGGCGGCAAACCGGGATATCGGCGTAGCCGCATCGGGCGTGAAAGGACCGTTGATGTAAGGTTCCAGCGTCGAAAGGTCGATTTCGATAATGCGGTCGAAATATTTCTCCGGTTCGAGGAGCACCTCCCCGTCAGCCCGGAGGCAGGCCGCGATCTCTTCAGCCCGTTCAGCCACTTCCTGCCGGCCGGTGCGCCGCAGGTAGTCCACCATATGGCGGTCGAAAGGAAATATTGACGTGGTTGCACCCACCTCGGCGCCCATGTTACAGATCGTCGCCTTGCCGGTGGCAGGAATTGACTCCGTCCCGTCACCGAAGTATTCGATGACAGCATTTGTACCGCCCTTCACGGTCAGGATGCCCGCCAGTTTCAGGATGACATCCTTGGGCGCTGCCCAGCCACTCAACTGTCCGGTCAGCCTGACGCCGATCAGTTCGGGCATTTTCAACTCCCATTCCATGCCGCTCATCACGTCCACTGCATCGGCGCCACCCACGCCGACGGCAATCATGCCCAGGCCGCCGGCATTGGGCGTATGTGAATCCGTGCCGATCATCATCCCACCCGGAAAAGCATAGTTTTCAAGTACTACCTGATGAATGATGCCGGCACCCGGCTTCCAGAAGCCAATTCCGAACTTGTTCGACACGGTTTGCAGAAAATCATACACTTCTCGATTCGCATCAGTAGCCGTTTGCAGATCGGGAGCCGTGCCGAGGTCGGCCTGTATCAGATGATCGCAGTGCACGGTCGCCGGAACGGCCGATTTCATCTTTCCCGCGTTCATAAACTGCAGTAGCGCCATCTGTGCCGTAGCATCCTGCATGGCAACGCGGTCGGGACGGAAATTGACGTAGTCGACGCTCCGTTTGTATGATCTCAATGCCTCCGTGTCATACAAATGCGCATATACAATCTTCTCTGTCAAAGTCAGCGGACGACCAAAACAGTTGCGTATCCTGTCGACCTTGCCGGGAAGTTGTGAATAAAACGTTTTCAGTATTTCGATGTCATAAACCATAGTAATTATTATTGTTAGTTAAATAATATTGTAACTCTCTCTTAAATCTGCCGTCGGATACATTTCCTGTGCGAAATCTGGTTGAAGCGAGGCCTCTGTACAAAAACCGAATCCTGCGAACCGTTTAATTCTCCGGCGATTCTGTGTTGCAAAAGAATACTCATTGCATACTATATTTCCACAAATATAGCATATCTCCGCCAGAATAACAACTAATCTCCGTTTTTTTTCTGCGCACGGCATGATTTTATATCTGAATAAAGAACTTCAACGGCTATAAAATGCAATTATTTAGCCACTTCGCTATTCGGCTCCTGTTTCGGAATGTCCATCGTATCAATGTATAAATCCATATCGTGTGTAGTATATACCTTGC
This sequence comes from Tannerella sp., assembly GCA_031266995.1. Taxonomy (GTDB): domain Bacteria; phylum Bacteroidota; class Bacteroidia; order Bacteroidales; family Tannerellaceae; genus Tannerella. Next base: position 15,636 of record JAIRZY010000100.1, on the reverse strand, counting down.
GCGGGACGATTATGTGTATTGGTACAACAACTATTCGAAAGAGAGAGAATGAACAGGCATATTCTCACATTATTATATTAATGTACGCTGAAAACCGTTGAATCTTCAAATCTTGAATAATATAAATGAAAAGCCCGACCGTCACGGCCGGGCTGATTCTGGTCTAACAATTTAATTTTATAGTTATGCGCTGCAAAGATAGCAACAGCTTTGCGGAAACGAAAAACTCAAAAATATGTTTTACAACATATTGGATATTTTTTCATCGTAATAGCTTAAAAACGGTATGTTTTGAATGGTGAATTTAACTTTTCGAATATGTAGATTGCCGGCCATGCTTCATACGCAAAAAAAAGAGGTCGCATACTTAAATTAACGATGGCAGCTATATTTTTAACATCGAATCGTTGATAGATTGAATATTTTTCAGTAATTTTGAGCCGATTTTTTTGTTTTTCGAAAAAGACGGGAAAGTCAAGATGGTTAGGTGGTTACATTTAATAACACATGAAATAAAGATGGAAAATTTAGGTTTGGGTCTCTTGTTAATGCTTGTCGGGATGGTTACAGTATTTATTGTCCTTTTGATAGTGATAGGATTTGGGAAGTTACTGATTCTGTTAGTCAATCACTATTGGCCGGAACAATCTTCTTCGTCGGGAACGCCGCCGGCGGCATCCCGATCTCAATCCCGATCTGAGATTCCGGATCCAGTCGTCGTGGCCGTCGTTTCGGCAGTGAGCATAGCGACTGGGGGCAAAGGCAAGGTGACTTCCATCAGAAAATAATTGACTGATAAATAGTTTGACGATAGTTATAATTAATAATTTAAATGATAAGTTCATGAAGCATGAAGTGAAGTTTTGTTTGGTTTTCCGGGATATGTGGCAGTCGGCCGGTAAATATGTCCCCCGCATAGACCAATTGGTGCAGGTTGCTCCTGCCATTATTGAAATGGGCTGTTTCGCCCGTGTCGAAACAAATGGCGGTGGCTTCGAACAGGTGAACCTGCTGTTTGGCGAGAATCCGAATAATGCGGTACGCGCCTGGACAAAGCCGTTTCATGCGGCAGGCATCCAGACCCAGATGCTGGACAGGGCGTTGAATGGTTTGCGGATGAGTCCCGTGCCGGCAGACGTGCGTCGTTTGTTTTACAGAGTGAAGAAAGTGCAGGGGACAGATATTACGCGTACTTTCTGCGGGCTGAATGATTTGCGAAACATCAAGCCGTCCATTCGCTATGCAAAAGATGCAGGCATGATTTCGCAATGTGCTTTGTCGATTACCTATTCGCCAATTCATACGGTTGAGTATTATACAAATATGGCCATCGAGCTGATTAAAGAAGGAGCAGACGAAATCTGCATCAAGGATATGGCCGGTATCGGACGCCCGTATTCGCTCGGGCAGATTGTTGCAAACATTAAGAAGGCGTATCCCAATGTACCCATTCAATATCACAGCCATGCGGGACCGGGTTTCAGTGTTGCCTCGATTCTGGAAGTCTGCAAGGCCGGTTGCGATTATATAGATGTAGGGATGGAGCCGCTGTCGTGGGGTACGGGTCATGCCGACCTGTTGACCGTGCAGGCGATGCTGAAAGATGCAGGCTTCAAAGTGCCCGAAGTAAATATAGAAGCCTACATGAGGGTTCGTACAATGATTCAGGAGTTTATGGATGATTTTCTGGGGTTGTACATCAGCCCGAAGAACCGCTTGATGAACTCTCTGCTGATTGCTCCAGGACTGCCGGGGGGCATGATGGGCAGCCTGATGGCCGACCTGGAAGCGAATCTCGAATCGATCAATAAGCGCCGAAAAAAACAGGGCGAGAAGGACATGTCGCAGGACGAACTGCTTATCAAATTGTTCGACGAGGTGGCATATGTGTGGCCGCGTGTCGGTTATCCGCCGCTCGTAACACCTTTCAGCCAGTACGTCAAAAATCTGGCACTGATGAACGTGATTCAGATGCTGAAAGGAAAAGAACGGTGGAGCGTCATCGCCGACGACATTTGGGACATGCTGCTCGGCAAGGCGGGGCGTTTGCCCGGTACACTGGCGCCTGAGCTAATTGAAAAAGCGAAAGATGAAGGACGTGAATTTTTCGAAGGCAATCCGCAGGACAACTATCCCGATGCGCTGGATAAATATCGTGCGCTGATGAAGGAAAAACATTGGGCTGTGGGCGAAGACGACGAAGAACTCTTTGAATATGCTATGCATCCTGCTCAATATGAGGCGTATCGTTCGGGAAAAGCCAAAGCGGATTTTGTTGCGGACGTAGCCAAACGGGTAGAAGAGAAGAATGCGGCGAACAACTTGCCGGAAAAGCCCCAGACACTGTCGGTCAACGTGAACGGACAGTATTACAGGGTGACCGTGTCATTCGGTGACCCCGCAGGCAATGTTGTTCTGCCGGAAGAGGAAAAGATACCCGCGCCCGAAAAAGTGCCGGAACCGGTTGTTGCCGGTGAAGGCGAGCCGTTGCTCTCACCACTCGAAGGGAAGTTCTTCTTAGTGAAGAATGCTTCGGATGCACCTGTAAAAGTTGGTGATACTGTAGAAAAAGGTCAAACGGTCTGCTTCGTAGAAGCCATGAAAGTGTATAATGCAATAGCCGCCGAAAAAACGGGCGTCGTAACAGCTATCTGTTTGAAACCGGGTGATTCCGTTGAAGAAGATAAAACCGTTCTGATGATGATTAAATAGGATTTGAATGAACGAGATACTTCGGAATTTATATGAGATGACGGCGTTCGGTAATATTCTTGCCGAGCCGCAGATATTAATAATGTATACTCTTGCCTTCACGCTGCTGTATTTGGGTATCGTGAAGGAATATGAGCCGTTGTTACTTGTCCCCATTGCTTTCGGGGTGCTGATCGCCAATTTCCCCGGTGGGGAGATGGGTGTGATACAGGCCGATCAGAGTGGGATGGTGAATGTGCATGGCGAGATGAAAAATATCTGGGAGATGCCGCTGCACGATATTGCGCACGAACTGGGATTGATGAATTTCATTTATTATCTGCTGATAAAGACGGGCTTTTTACCTCCTATCATATTCATGGGTGTAGGAGCGCTGACCGATTTCGGGCCGATGCTGCGAAATCTGCGCCTGTCGATTTTCGGTGCGGCTGCCCAGTTGGGTATTTTTGCCGTGTTAATTGCGGCTGTTCTGATTGGATTCACGCCGAAAGAGGCAGCCTCACTAGGGATTATCGGTGGTGCGGACGGCCCTACGGCCATTTTTACGACGATCAAACTTGCGCCTCACCTATTGGGTGCTATCGCGATTGCGGCATATTCTTACATGGCTCTGGTTCCTGTGATTATTCCGCTTGTAGTTAGGATGTTATGTTCCAAAAAAGAATTGAGTATCAACATGAAGGCGGAAGAAAGGAAAGCCGGAGGCACAGTAGAAATCAAGAACATGCGTGCGCTGAAAATCATATTTCCCATTGCCGTGACTACGGTTGTGGCTTTAATTGTGCCGACAGCCGTACCGCTTGTCGGGATGCTGATGTTTGGTAATCTGGTGAAGGAGATCGGTTCAAACACATCGCGTTTGTTCGATGCCGCGGCTAACAGCATCATGAATGCCGCAACCATCTTTCTGGGTTTGTCCGTCGGCGCAACCATGACGTCGGAAGCATTCCTTAATCCTCAGACAATCGGGATTGTGATCGGTGGTTTTCTGGCGTTTGCACTATCCATTTCTGGCGGTATTCTTTTTGTGAAACTGGTGAATATGTTCTCGAAGCGAAAAATCAATCCGTTAGTCGGTGCTACCGGACTGAGCGCTGTGCCGATGGCCTCGCGTGTCGCCAACGAAATCGCATTGAAATATGACCCTCAGAATCATGTGTTACAATACTGTATGTCGAGTAACATTTCGGGTGTGATCGGTTCGGCTGTGGCTGCAGGCGTGCTTATTTCGTTTCTGAGTTGATTTCAACGTATGCTCTGTATTTCGTGCCCGCAGCGACCGGGCAAAGAGAAAAATAGCCGGAACGAATCTTGCCGCCGTCAATTTGCAACGGATGCTTTTTCGTCATTTGCAAATGCGTACGGTAAGCCTCACTGGCTTGCTGACAGGAGATAATAAACCGACCCTGTGCGGACGGATGCACCAGTCGTTTGCCCAGTTGCAGACTGATATGCCCCATCGTACGCCGCAGGTTGAGTTCGATAAAAGGATGAATATGGAAAGATGCGTTCTGCCGGTATATCAGCATGTCCACGCCCAGTAACCCTTTGTAGGTCGTACCGATTCGCTTTTCCAGTACGGTGCGGACCACTTCACGTACTTTGTCGAGATCGCCGGCAGAGACGAAATCCGTCAGGTATTTTTCTAACAGTATCTTGCCGGCCAATACATTGCCATTGTATGCACCGTCTGCCGACGTGTTGAATACGGACAAGCCCTTGAAGATGACATGCCCGTCGCCATCGGCTTCGAACTCCATCGCGAAGTCGCATACCTTGTCCAACGCCGTCTCAATACTGACCGACTGCTGTTTCTTGAGTGCACCGCTGATCCAGCGGCGCGTCGGTTCATCCCATTTCCGGCTGTATATCCAGCGGAGACCCTTGCCCGAGCAGGAGAAGGGCGTTTTGATGATGCAGGGGAGGGGGCATGTCTCCATAAATTTCTGTATATCATTTAGATTTGTGAAAATCTGAGGAGGCATAACGTTTGTGAGCGATGACAATTCCAGCAGGCAGTCGATGGCCGTGCAGCGACTGGTCAGGCATACAAGCGTTTCGTTCCATTGAGGTATGGAAAGTAGTGGCAAGTGCGATCGAAGTGTTTCGAAAAAATGAATGCTCTGTGGCGAAATGCCCCACGGCGCGGCCTCCAATGAAATAATATTTGCGTATAATTCAGGCATTTCCGCTAATGAAATCGGGCATGCCTGCGGACGGATCTCATGGGGGATGGTTGAAATAAAACCGAATGCGTCGACGATGTTGTCGACCCAAACGTAATCGCCCGCATCACTGTACCACAGGGGCAGGAGGGCTAAGTCGGTCATCATTTTCCGCACAGTGGCGGTTGGGGTGTAATGTGCGCTTCCCGAATGGATGGCCGCTTCATGTCCCGGATTGAAATAATGGATTTTAGGCTTCGAGATTTTCGTCAATCGCATCAATCTTTTTCACTATCAATGCCGTTTCTTCCTTTAACCGTTCTATTTTGTGCTCCATTTCTTTCAACAGGGTGTTGCCTCCTTTCGAAGATATATTGAAGAATCCGACGTTGTTTTCGTACGTCTGCAATTCGCTCTTCACCCTTTCATACGTCCGCATCAGTTTGTCGCGTTCGCTGTGCAGACGGATTTTATCCCTGCTATCAGCTATTTCCGAACGGAATTGCTGCATACGACGATCTGCCTGCGCCACATTCATGCGGTCGTACTGCCGGCTCACGGCTTCATGGAACGCCTTGTATATCCTGTCTTTTTCTCTGAAAGGCACATGTCCGACCGTGTTCCACTCAGCGATAAGCAGTTTCAACTGCATCAATGCCTCGTCTTCCGGAAGTTTTTCGTCGAGCGCATTGACTTTTTGTATCAGTAGTCGCTTGGTTTCCAGACTCGTCATTTCTCCCGACTTGTTCGAGGAGACAATTTTGTTTTTCTGCTCGAAGAAGTAGTCGCATATCGAGGTGAACTGTTTCCAGATGATGTCGGATTGCTTGCGCGGCACGGGACCGATTTTTTTCCATTCGTTTTGGAGTTCGACCATTTTTTTGCTCGTCTCTCTCCAGTCGGTACTCGTTTTCAGCGCTTCGGCTTTTGTGATCAGTTCACGTTTCTGTTGAAGGTTGCTGTCCAGTTCCTTCTTGGCGGTTCTGTAGAATGCACCTTTTTTGTCGAAATAAGCGTCGCAGGCTTTGCGGAAACGGTCGAAGATTTTTGTGTTGTTTTTCTTCGTTGCAAAACCGATCGTTTTCCATTCCTTTTGCAGGTCGATGACTTCCCGTGTTTTTTTGTCCCAGTCCCTGAAAGTTTTTAACGCATCGAAATCAAGCGATTCCATTTTTTCGCAGATCAACGTTTTTTTCTTCAGGTTTTCTTCTTCCTTGGCTTTCAATTTTTCAAAATGCGCCTGATGTTTTTTATTGATCACCGTCGAAGCCTCTTTGAAGCGTGCCCACAACGCCTCGCGATGCTCCCGCGCCACCGGTCCTATCTCGCGCCATTGCTGGAACAACTTCTGTAGCTGATGATAAGCCGAAATGGCGTCCGGTTCGTCCGTCAACTTTTCCACCGCTTCGCAGAGTCCCGTTTTCATCTCCAGATTTTTCTTGAAATCGTAGTCGCGAAACTCGTTGTTGATTTTTATCAAATCATAAAATATCTCATTCTGAAGCTGATACTTGCGCCATAGGTCCCGCATGTGTTCCTGCGGAATCGGATCGTATTCCTTCCATTTCTGCTGAATTCCCTTAAATTCGTTGTATCGTCTGTTGAAATCATCCTGACTTTCGATCAATGCCTGGAGGCGATCAATCAGTTGCAGTTTATGGATATAGTTTTCTTCTTTCTGTTTTTCATCCTTTTCATGCAGGGTGGCTTTTTTATGCCGATGTTCAGCGAGAAGGTCTTTGAATTGCTGTGCCGTTTCGTCTTCAGGCTCCTTAAAATCAGCTTCATCACCTCCGTCCTCCACGAATATTTTTTTCAGTTCGTCGTTTTCGGCTTTCGTGATTCGGTAGTACGCCTGCTTGAGCTTGTCGACTTGTTCGCGGGGCACTTTTTCCACGTCCCTGTTGATCTCTATCAACTTGTTAATAATTTCCTGTTTGTCGAGCATCCCGATTGCACCTACTTCAATGGCTTCCTGCAGGTCGCCGCAAAAATTGTCGGGCGAAGCAGGAAGTTCCTGCATGACAGGCTCGTCTGCTGCTGGAGGCGTTTCTTCGTCCAGGACAGGTGTCGTTTCCTGCGAAGGGGTGTTTTCCGCTTGTTCAGAAGCATTTGCGTCCTGCATATCACATTCTGTAGCCACTATGTCCTGTGCTTCGTCCGTTTCCTGCGGGAGGGTACATGCCTCCTGTGCCGAAATGATTATTTCCTGAGCGTCGGGTTCAATTACTGTTTCGGCCGTTTCCTCCTGGCGTTTTTCCGAAGTCTGAGTGTCCTCTGCCTGCGCAACGCCTTCTATTTCATCGGCTTCGTGGGGCAGGTTAGTTTCTTGTTCCATCATAATTATTCACATTAGCATGAGGCACATTTCCTCATGAAGCTACAAAGTAAGCAATTATTTTGGACTTGTACTCATTTTTTTTGAAAAATCTTCTTTTTTACAAGAAAAAAACGATTTTACTGTGCCAGCGACATGCGCAGGCTGACGCCGTAGTTAGAGTTGGACGTGGGATATGATGCGCTCGAAACCAGCGGCTTATTTATTTGGAGGTCGTAAAATGCCCTGATCGTTACGGCTTTGCTGAGCGCATAGTCGGCAGACAGTTGCATATTGCGCACCAGGGCTCCCTGCGTAAGCTGCGTATATCCATCTTCGATTTTGCGAATGAGCGACTGATTTTTGCGCTCCGTGAAGTCGAGACGGACGGTCAAGTCGTTGCTGAAGTTTTCTTTTTTCTTCATCCTCAGCACTTTGTTAAAATCGGCATATTTATAGCCCAGACTTACGGTGACGTCGTTCGAGAACATTTCGACGATCTGAAACGACGAGATATTCAGGTTGATATTGCGCGTTCTTGCAAGTTTGACGCCCATCGTCACGTTGTTGTTGAAGGTGGCGTCGACTCCGATGAGCGGTGCAAAACTTTCCGTGAGGCTGACGGACGCAATGTCGAAAGCCGACGACGGAACCGGATGGCCGTCAAGCGAGCTGACGAACCCCAACCCATCACCCGCATCTACCCAGTTGAGGAACGAAGTGTATCCGCCAACATTGTAGACACATCGGTACGAATGACTGAGTACCATTGATTTGAAATGCTTTTTGATGAGTGGCAACTGAATCAGTCCATCGTACGAAACGCGCCAGTTGGGTAACATGCTCAAAAGGGACGGGAAAACAGATAACCCGGTGCTTTTCGGATCTTTGCCTGTATACGCAGCGATGAACGCCGGTATCAGCACGTCGGACGAATTGGGTCTGACACCTGTCCCCCCTGACGGATTATAGGGCTGTCCTGCCCACGGATGCCCTTCCATAAACCCGTGTGCCGGGTAAGTGGAGCGGGCATACTGCGATTCGAACCGAGAGGCGACGATGCTGCGGTTGGCGAGGAACCGATTGAATGTTTTGGATGCATAGCCGTTGCTGATGCTTCCGCCGCCGGCGAACATGCCGCCGAAAGCAATGGTCGACATCGTAAACGTGCCGCCGTAGGTCGTCGGCATTCCCGCGTACATATACTGTATTTCCGTGTCGCGCATGTCGTTTCGCGTACCGTTCAGGTCTATTTTCAACCCTGCGGCTGGTTCGAGCGTGGCTGTGACATTGATTGAAACCGTGTGGTTGATGTTGGCCGGCATGATGTTGTCGCCATTCATTACCATCCATTTATTGTTTACGGCTTCCTTTACGAAATCTTCCTTTACTTCGCCAAACGCGAAGGCCCAGCCCGGCGCATTTCCGTAGGCGGTATTGGCCTGCCCGTTCCAGTCGCCGATTATGGGTTGGAAGCCGGGGAGCCTCATTCCCTGCGACTGCGAGAAGTTGACATTGACGCGGCGCAGCATCATCAGGAAGCGCGTGCTGTATTCTGCTGCCTTCGTAAAGAAATCTTCGGTCGGGGGCGGGCCGGGGTATATTGTGAGTTTGAGTTTGATGGAGTCCCGGTTCAGGATGCGTACGCGTCCGAAGTCTAATGCTCTGAATTTTAAGCCACGATATACTGTGCTGTCCGAGTCCCGGCGGGCGGTGATGCGCAATTTTTTCGTCATCATTCCGTGTGAGACGATGACGCCACTGTCGGGACTGAGTTGGACGGTCATTTCAAGTTTTGCGTTTTTTCTCGTCTGGCTGTTGTCGCGAGTGCGACGGTTGTCGGTTGACGCCATGTTGAATTTCTGGTTGACTCTTTTCAGGTAGGGCACTTTGTTGTACAGATTCAGCATGTTCAGATTCCCTTGCGCGGTGAGGCTGCTCTGGTTTTTGATAGCGTTTCCGTATTCGATGTTTTCGTCGATGAAAGCACCTCTTTCCCAGTTGTATGCAGCAGTGTAGGTCAGATTGCTGCCCAGCCAGTCGAGAGCGGGAATGTATTGAAGCGGCAACGTGTAAGTGGCGGTCAGCTGCTGGTCGTAGGCCAGCGGCGTTCCGAGGTCGTAAATGCTTTTCATTACGGAATCTTTCCAGACCTGATAGGCGTCGGGATTCAGTTTGCGGTTGACCTGTACGCGCGGTTCTTCAATGCGTGCGTTTGTGCCCGAGTTGAAGTCCAGGCTCAAGTTGTTCAGCGGTCTCCACTGTATGCTGAAAGCACGGTCCATGTAGAACTGGTGGTTGAGTGACAGCAGTCCACCGGATGTCGGCATGCCCGGATTCGACAGGTCGCGCAACTGCATTTCGTAATAGTTGCGCAGCAGCGACGACTGGAACGAGAGGCTCGAGGGCAGGTAATTGAGCGAAAACTGCTTGATATACCGCGTATAAGAATTGTTCTTTTCCAGTTTAGCAAAAGGCGTAAACGGTTTGACGTAGGGCGCATAGCTGTATGCGAAGTTTCCCTGGTAATTTTTGGTCGTTTCGTAGACGGTTTCGGGGTTGCTGCGTTTGTTTTCGTTGAAGACGTACGAGAACGAGAAGTTGGCCGGGTCGTAAGGCATTGGATTTTTGCTTCGTATGTCGACTTTCACGTTGTTCAGCGCAAGGCTTTTGGTGGTTGTCCGGTCCTGTGAAAAGCTTTTGATGGAATCCCGTTCGGCTTTGGTAACGACGGCATTCAGCGCTTCTTTCAGTTTCACGTCCTTATCCAGAGGCGTATATTGAGGAGATACGGTTTCCTGAGAAATGGAGTAATAGAGCGGGAGGTTGACCCTTACCTTTTCGGGGAACAGCTTGCCTAACTGCACGCTGGTGGCGACGGCATATTGCGTGTAGTCGTCCATGCTGCGTTCGCTGATGGACTGGTCAAGCCCGCCGAATCCTGCTGTTTCGATGCGGCCGCTCGCGTTGACCGTTCCGAGGTCGGACAGGGCGATGTGCAGGTTGCCGTTGGCCGCCCAGCCGCCTTCCTCGTCGAAATCAGTCAGTCGCAGTTCGTTAACCCATATCTCGCCGCTTCGGACGTCTTTGGAGTTGTTGCGGATGCCGATCATGATGGTCTTCACCTCGGCAAGGCTGGGATTCCCGACGACGCTCACCTTGTTTCGCGTATTGCCGGGGTCGTATTCCGAAAATACCGTGTGATAGTTCACGCCGCTCTGTCCTTCGCTTTTGGCGCGATTGCGTTTGAGCTTCAGGTTAGTAAGTACGTCCATGCTGAAGTTGATCATGTTTTCCTGCGGCCAGACCGCTGTCCGGTGTGCCGCATTGTCGAGGTAAACACCCGGCGGCGTGAGGCTTAGCGGCACTTCGTATTCGTAGTAGTTGTTTTTGTAGTCGGAGCCTAACCGGATGAAGACGGACAGCTCGCCGGCGTTCAGCTCGGTCGCATTTTCGGAAATCATTTTTTCGGCGTGGACGAAGAGTTGCAGCCGTTTGTAGCGGCGCAGGTCGTAGAATGTGGTCTTGTATATCGCCCTTGCGTCCTGCGAACCCAGGTGGGTGACCTTGAGCGAGAGCGCCTGTTCGTTTTGCTGGATGATCTGCGACTGGCTCGGGTCAATCATGCGTGTCACGCCGGGAGGGAGCACATAGTTGACCGGTTCGCGGTCGCCGTCTTCTTCGATGTTGATGGATGTCACGTCGAGCCTGCCGTCCGAGACGAGGGCGTTGGCCAGGTCCTGCGTGTAAGTGCGCCATTCGCCGCGGACGAGCGAGAAGGCACCGAGCCGGACGATGGTCGTCTCGCGAAATCCGGTCATGTAGACGCGCATGAAGCGGATGGTTTTGAAGTCTTGTATGGCGCCTATCTTACGTGCATATTCCTTGACGGGAATTTTGAACTGGTACCACGTGACGTTTTCGCGGTTTCCGTTTTCCAGCCGCACTTCTTTGATGCGCTTGTTGACGATGTAGTTCTGCCCGACTTCCATGTCTTTCGGACGGATGGAGACCTTGTATTCGTAGTATTTTTCGTTTTCATTCAGTGTGTTGTCCTGATTCAGGTCTTCCACGTCGGGGATCATTTTTGCCGAGATGTCGTACCGCTCGGGCGAATCTTCCGAGGCGGTGGAGTTGCCTTCCGTCCCGTTATACCGCTTGTAGCGCGTGAGGATGTCCGCCTGGTCGCGGTCGAAGTCCGAGCCTCTGAAGTAGTGGTAATTGTCTCCCGCCGGGTCGTTGAAGGGCGAGGCGGGGTCGTTCATCATTGCGGCGACGACGTCGGGCGCAAGTTTGCCTTGCAACTGTTCGAGGTATGTCCGGTAGGCGGGAAACGATTTCTCCTCTTCGCTGGAAAGACCGTTCAGCCCGACGTCCTGCAGGCGGCGCGTCCCGGCCGTATTGTCGAAGGCGTAGACGGTGCTTTGCTGGCGGGGCACTTTTCCCCACACGGTGGTGTCGACCTGCGACATGTCGCCGTTGACCGGCAGCCCGTTTTCAAAGAATTTCTTTTCGTCCTTGAGGATGTCTTCCGATATTTCGCCAAGGTTGAAATACAGTTCGCCGCCCGCGGCCGTTTCGCGGTTGTAGATGAAGGGGTCCATCATCCAGAACTCGATGTATTCGATGTTGGCCACTTCGAAGTCGCTCTGTTCGATGCGGCGCATCATGCCGCCCCAGCGTTTTTCGGGGTTGGCCAGCGTGCCGTCGGGGTTGAGGTTTGTCGCGTCGAGGTTGTAGGGGCCTCTTTCGTTCGGATAGTAGGCGAGGTTGAGGACGTAGAGCGAGTTGTTTTCGTTGTAGGCGAGTTCCTTTTTGGGGAACAGTTCGTCGTAGCTGACCGCGCGGGTGTAGTGGTTCGAGATGTCGTCGGCCGAGATATGCGAGGGGCGGAGGGATGAGTTTTTGCGGGTGAAGAGGCCGTCGATGTAGTACCATGCGAAGAGGGCGCGGTTTTTGCCGTAGCCGATGTCGTTGACCAGCGATGCTTCGGGAAAGAGCGCGCCGGCGGCGTTGTCGTAGGGTACGCTTGCCAGCGCCCACGGGTAGGGGTTGAGCAGGTCGAAGTTGCTTTGCGTCGATTCGAAGTCGTCGAGGTACGAGTGCTGGCCGGTGTAGCGGCTTTCGTAGTGTCCGGCAATCAGGTGGGCAAATTCGGCGTTGAAGGTGATCTGGCTCGGCTGCGTCAGGTTGAGCAGCGGCAGCTTGTCCATCATGCCGGTGAGCCACTGGCTCTCGCCGCGGTAGGAGATGTTGGTGCCCCAGAGCGTGTTCTTAATTGACTCGCTGCCGAGTGCGGTTTTTGTCGTCACGGGCATTTCGGACAGGTGCATGACGGTGGCTCCGACGTTAAGGTTTTTCGAAAATTCGTAGTTCAGGTCCAGCCCCATCATCGTTTTGCGCTGCATGCTGAAGGTGGCCTGGTTTTCGAGCGAGACGCGTATGGGCGTGTTGCTGGAGAGGAGGTTTTCGTTCAGGATCGTGACGAAGCCCGATATGTAGTCGACCGTGTAGTCGACGTTTTCGGTCAGCGTGGTTCCTCCGGCGGTGACGACGACCGACCCGCGGGCGACGTTGGTCGCGTTCAACTGGATTTCGGAGGCAGACGAGGCTTTGTATTCGCCGCGAAGGATGAATTTGTTCTTTTCGGCGATCTGGCGGGCGACGGTCATGGTGGAGTCATACAGCTCCTGGAAGACGTATTTGTCGGCAATGGCATCGTTCCCGATCATCTTGCGCAGGTGTGACCCGAACGGCTCGACGACGGGGAAGATGATGCGGCCGCTGGCCGAGAGGACGGTGTAGCCCTCTACGAAGTCGTAGAAACCGTTCGGATAGGGTTCGTCGTTCGCGTCGAGGCGGTCGAGGTTCATGACGCGGAGCAGTATCTGGTTGGCGATTCTCCCTTCGGGGATGAAGTTGACGTAGGTTCCGATGGTGTCGCTCTGATACATGATGTCCAGCTTGAAGCGGTCTTTCTGCACGCTGTAGGCCGGTATGCGGTTGCGGTCGGTGAGGGCGTAGATGTTTTTCATCATCAGGTTCCAGAAGGGCATGGAGGGCGACATGGCGGTTCCTTTGAGGAGCTTGACGTAGAGGCAGCGGCTGGTGTTTTCGGTGTTGTCGGTCGAGAATTCGCCGACCTGGTAGACTTTGCCGGCGTATGTGTATTCGAAGGCGACGGCGAGCACTTCGTCGGGCTGCAGCTGGGCGTTGAGCGAGATGTAGCCGAGCTGGGGATTGAAGTTGTATTCGGAGCGGTCGAGGCGGCGGGCGCTTTCGATTTTCTCGTAGTCGGAGCCGCCTTCGAGGATGTGTCCGAGGGTTTGCGAGACGTTGCTTATCACCCGCGCGTCGGGATAGTCTTCGGTGATGGTGCGGTAGAGCGTGCTGGCGCCGTTGTAGGGGATCGGGAGCGCGCCGGAGGGCTGAAACTGGGGGTTCGAGATGTGCGAGTACTCGCCGATGTCGGCAAAGGCGACGATGTTGCGCGACTGGTCGTAGTTGCTGCGCTTGTTGGTGACCCACACTTCGAGGCGGTTGATTATGACGGCGGAGGCGATGTGCGGCAGCTTGAGCATGGCCGTGTCGTAGCGGTCGCGGAAGTAGTGGGCGAGGAAGAAGTGGCGGTCGCGGTCGTAGTCGTCGATCGTCATTTCGAAGTCTTTTGTCTGGGCACCGCCACGGGTTGAGACGGTCTGGCTCTCGGACTCCTGCTGTGCGAGCAGGGCGTTGATGCGCAGCTTGCCGAACTGCAGCTCGGTCCTGACGCCGAAGAGGGCTGCGCCGCCGCGAATGAGCGAGTTGCCGGTGCTGAGGCTGACGTTGCCGCCTTCGAGCGTCTTGATGATCTCGTCTTCTTCGCCGTTGTAGCCGAGCTTCATGCGGGTGGCGTCGAAGCCGAACGACGACTCGGTGTTGTAGTTGATGCCGACGTTTATTTTTGTCCCCACGCTGCCCTGTATGTTCATCTGCATGTTTGTGTCGAAGTTGAAGAACGTCTTGTTGCGCGAGCGCTCGGGGAGCGACGGGTTTTTGGTGCTTGTGGACTTGAGGCCCATGATCAGCTCGGCGGAGCCTTGCGAGCGGAGGCGGACGCCGCCGGGGCCGAAGTACTTGTCGGCGCCGGGGATGTTGAACTGCATGTCGAGCAGGTTGAACGTGCCGTTTGCCGCGTTGCGGAAGCTCTCTTCGTTCTTTGCCCTGTAGTAGGCGCGCATTGATTCCTGGAGGCTGTAGTCCTGGTATTCTTCGGGGGTGAGCATGATGGGCGTTTCGACTTCCATTTCGCCGATGCGGGTGCGGATGACGTACATGCCCGAATGGAGGTCGTATTCGACGGTGGTCTTGATGTTTTCGGGGTCTTGCAGGTCGGCGGGCGACGGTGTGGAGGTGAGGTCGCGATATTCCTGCGGCACGGTTTTCGAGACCGGGTAGCGCGTGCGGGGCACGGTGTCGCCCGGTGCGGACGGCCTCTGGGTGGCGTGCATCTCGATGACGTCCGGCGCGCCGGCCGGCGCACACACGCCGGCGACGGGCATCGCCAGTCCGCACAGGAGCAGGTATTTGAGCCGCCGTTTCATTCAGAGCATCTTGAGCGCCGTTTTGATAATCTGTTCGACCGGCGCGACGGGCGACGTCTTCAGTATGGCGTCGATGGCTTTTTGCGACGCGGCCTTCTGGAATCCGAGCATGACGAGCGCCGCCACGGCCTCGTCGGCCACGCCGGAGCGCGAGGGCGCCGCCGCGCGCCCGGCCGTCGTCTCGGCGGTCTTCACCTTGCTGCGCAGGTCGACGATGATGCGCTGCGCCGTCTTCGAGCCGATGCCCTTGACGAGCGTCAGGCTCTTCTCGTCGCCCGAGGCGATGATCTGTGCCAGCTCGGCGGGGGGGACGGACGAGAGGATGGTGCGTGCCGTGTTTGGCCCGACGCCCGAGACGGACGTCAGGAGCAGGAAAAGCTCGCGTTCGCGCTGCGTGGCGAAGCCGTAGAGCAGGTGTGCATCTTCGCGTATGATCTCGTATACGAGCACTTTCGCCTCGCGCTGGTTTTGAAACGCGCTGTATGTCGTGAGCGAAATGTGCAGCTCGTAACCCGTGCCGCCACACTCGAGAATCATCCGCGCGGGCGCGAGTTCCGCAATCTCTCCTTTTATGTATTCAATCATTTAAGCCGCTTTCTATTGGTTACATGTTAGTTTATAACGGGAAAAATGCGGAAAGCGTATGTCTCCGCAGGGGAAAATCACGGGTTTACGTTTTTTTTAAATTCAAGAATCAAAATTCAACATATCCCTCTGTGGTTCTCCGTGTCTTCTCTGTGGAACTCTGTGTAACTTTTTTTTCTTACACAGAGAGACACAGAGAAGACACAGAGTTCCACAGAGATTTTAAATTTAAGAATCAAAATTCAATATTTACCCGTGAAAAGTTATACTGCAC
>JAIRZY010000086.1 GCA_031266995.1 Tannerella sp. | reverse complement strand
TAGTTGCGGGCTACCTGCCATTTTTCATCCGTTTCGTCGCCTTCGATGAAAATGTAGCTTCTGTCCCAAAACTGTTTCCACCAGTCCAGTGTTTTTGCGCGGGCGTTTTTGCGGGTGGCATCCGCATCGCGTCGAATCTGTTCCAGCTGACTTTTCCATTCTTCGACGCTTGCCGTCTGCTCCACATGCAGTCCGATTTCGAGGCTGTGGGTTTTGGAGGCCTTTTTGCTTTCCAGATTCCACGACCGGTAATCCGTATCGGCGTAGCGTCCGCCCGTAATGCCGGTAAACGACATGTTCGCGCCCTGGAAATATCCTCCGAAAGTAAGATTGCGTACGGGATTGTACATTTCGCCCTTCACAGCTTCCATTTTCTGCTGACGTACCGTCAGGTCGAAAATATCGTCCCTGTCGGAACGGTTGCGATGGAAAAAGACAATCGTGCCGGACGAGGTCTCCACCGTATCCCTGAACGTCTTTACGTCAAACGCTTTCTTCTGGCTCGGATCCTTGAAACTGTTTGACATGAACTGTTTGTCTACCGGGACGTAATCTGCAAACCGCCAGTTTTCGTAGCCGGCTTTAAGGCTTGTTGCCTGTTTTCCCGCAATCTCGACGTGCACTACGGGACGGAATACATCGACCCAGATTGTCACTTCCATGCCGTTGCCGCGAATGGAAACGTGTCCTTTATCCAGATGCAGCGTCTGTTTAAAATCGTCGCCGGCGGTAATGCCCGGAGTCAGGCTTAGCCGGATACGTCCAAGTTTAAGCATTTCGTTGTTTTCGTCAAACGTCCCGCTTTGGGAAAGGTAAAACAGGATGTCGCCGTTCTCGACCCACACGTTCAGCCCAATGTCGCCGCCGCCGCATGGCATCGATTCGGACGAGTTTTTACCTGGACTGTTCCATACTACATTATAGCGCGACACATCGGCAGACTTGGCTGCCAAATCTGGAAAAAATGTCAAAGTCATTCCCAGCATACATAATACAATTGTTCTGTTCATATCAGTTGAAAAATTTAAAATTATACTGCGAGAAACATGGTTCTGTGTTATCTCGCAAATCAGAAGTCATACCTAATTCCGGTTTGCGAGGCTCTCGCAAATCAGAAGTCACACCGGATTCTGATTTGCCAGGCTCCGGCAAATCGAAAGTCACACCGGATTCCGGTTTGCCAGGCTCCGGCAAATCAGAAGTCACACCCGGCGTCGGATTGCAAGGCTCTTGCCAATTGATATTTTCATCTGATATAAAATTCTCCGGCATCATTTCACTGTTATTAATTCAAATATTACATAAACCGAATACATGATTGCGTAACATGAGTTTTCATTTTATTCAATGTTTCTTCATTATGACTATGTCCTTTTCGCGCTTCTGCGGCATCACTTTCAGCGAAGTGATACTGCCGGCTTTTACGGTAGCTTCGACGGTAGTCTGTCCGGAGGCGTGGAGCTTGAACGAGCCGTCCCAGTCGGAGGGCCAGGCGGGAAGGAGGTAGATCTTGCCGCCGGTTTCCTGCAGCGCCATCCGCTGGAGGGCTACGCTTCCAGAGCCGTTGTGGTCGAAATCGGGAACGTAGTCGGGCTGTTCTGCGCCGAACATGGGCAGTCGGAGGCGTTTGCTGTAGGTTGACCAGCGGTGTATCAGTCCATCCTTTGCTTCCTCGCTCATGCCGGCGTATGCGTACATGATCTGATCCTGCGTCCAGCAGCGGTAATCGAAAGCGTTCTTGAACAGCCGTTTCTCCATTGTTTTGGCGACGATGTCTTCCGTGCCATGTACTACGCCAAAGAGGGGATAGGGGAATACGGCATACAGCTCGCCATTTTCCGCATTGGCCTGGCGGGCGAATTTTTCAGCCGGGAGGATGTACTGTTTCCCGTCTTCAGTGGCGAGAGCAATATCGGGCAACTGTTTTCGTAACTTTTCCCAGTCTTTACGGTCGGACTGCGGGATGTTTTTTTCTTTCAGCAATCCGTCAATCAAACAGTGCAAGCCTGCCACATCGGTAGCAGGATTGGTCGCGTCCCACCATGTTTCGAGCACCTGCGAGGGATAGAGCAGGAGTTTTCCCTGCGCATCGCGGTCGTAATGCCGGTCGAAAAAGCGTATCACTTCGCGCGACAGGGGAACGACCGTATCTCTGAAAAAGGCTTCGTTCTGCGAATGGCGGTACAGTTCCAGCGCCATGACGGACATCTCCAGTCCCGAATTGAAGTGGTAATTGTGAAACCATCCCGGTGGCAGAGGTTCGCCCTTCACCGTTTTGGGCGGCTTGTTTTTGCTGTCTGACGAATCGTCTATTTCGGCGCCTGTGAGCTGGATGTTTTCGCGGTAATAGGCGCCTTCGTGCCCGAACCAGCGGCTGGTGATTTCCTTTCTCAGGTCGAGAATAGAGTAGTAGTAGTTGAAGAAGGGACGCATCATTTCGAAGTCGCCCGCGGCGATCATAGGCCAGTAGAGCAGCCGCTGGTTCTGGAAGGTGAAGCGGTTGCCCCAGTCGCGTTCGTCTTCGCCGAATAGCGAGCCATCATTTTTCCGGTAGTCCGGGAATGGGACGGTGAAGATTCCGCCGTTGAACTGTGTCTGGTATTCGCCGCGCCCCTGGCATGCCATGATGTAGCGGGCAACGTTGTAGGACTGCGCTACGATATAGCCGCCGTCCTTTTCGCCGCGCTGTCCCGGAGCGGCGGGCGGAGCAGGCTTTTCGCGTTCTTCGGGCGGCAGGCTGTTGTCGGTGGCGGTGATCCAGCTTCTGTTCCAGAAGGCTGTCCACCACGCGCAGTGTTCGCGGAATGCCTGTCCGCGGTCGTGAGGAGCGAGCAGGCGGCGCGCTTCCCCGATCCATTCGGCGGGGTTTTCGACCTGCCGGCACAGGGATGCGATTTCGACCGCGAAGGATTTCCCGAAGCCCTTGAACGCGCCGCTGTCGGGCTTGAGTCCTTCGACCTGCATGGCGCAGCCAAACGTACGGCGCCGGAAGGGGTCGGGATGGCGGTCTGCCATGTCTTCGACGCCATAGTATTTCAGATCGTCCGGATAGCAACTTCTCTCGCCGTTGGAATGATACCATATCAGTTGGCTGTCGAGAGTTTCGAAGCGGTCGAAAGTGCCGTCGGTGCGTTCCCAAAATTCGGGTTCGACCCGGATGTCCATGTCCGTATCCGACTGGATATCGACGTGGCAGACCGGACGGTTGGCGTCTATCCATACCCGTATCTGGAGTTGCCGGGAAGCAACGCCCGTGAAGGCGCTCACGTCGATGCAACCCTCGGCAAGGTTCAGTGTTTGCCGGAAGGTCATTCCCATAGTTTGCCGGAAGGGATTCGGATTCGGGTTCATACGGATGCGGACGCGACCGGTTTTCCATACATTCCCCTGCCAGTCGAAGGCGTCCGTTTTGCTCAGGAGAAGATACAGGTCGCCACTGCCCGTGATGTAAACATTAGCGCCCAGGTCGCCGTTACCGACGGGCATGGAAGCGGTGGCGTCGCTGGCGGGCGAATTCCATACAACATTATACCGGCTTACGTCGAACCCGGCGTCTCCGGAGGCCTGCGCCCGTAAATTACTCCATGCCGTCAGGCAGAAAAGCGTCAGAAAAAACGCACCGCGCAGAGGAGAGTGTCTGATAAAATTACATTTGTTTGTCATATTCCTGTTTATTTAATTATTCATTACTTTATTTTCTATTTCTTAGAGATGCAAGATGTAACGGTTGATTTTATGCTTTCGGCAATTGCCGAAACCGTAAATCATGCTGTAAATATATATGTCGTCATTATGGGCGAAGCGAAACAATCCAGAATACTGATTAATGTATTGTTTCGGGCTACGCCCTTACAATGACGGGACTCGACCCTTTTGAGACACCTCAAATGCCATACGATATCGCTGCCGGTTTACCATTGCGACTGCCAGTATTTCTGTTCCAGACTGTAAATATCCGTTACGTCCGAAGGTTTTGCTTCAGAGGGAAGCACGCCGTATTTTTGCATTTCGCGGACATATTCGGGACGCGGAACAAATCCGGGCATGTCGAAACGTCCGATTTGCTCGAGATGCTGTTTTGTCCTTTCGATACCTTTCAGTATCCGCCTGTAGCGCGGGTCGTTCCTGTCCCTGAATACCGCCTTGCCGCACGACTCGTATCCGCCTGCCGATTTTGCCAGCGGAGCCAGCAGGATGGTCGATTTCCCGGGATACGACAGGTTGTAGAGCAACTGCCGCGAGAATTTACGGCGGACGTCGTCTTTGCGCAGGTTGTCCCATGGCGGCCCTCCGATCTCGTGGGAAGGCGAGAGTGGCAGCTGCATTTTGTCCGTATGACATTCCGCGCAGTTTTTAGTCAGCGTCTGTTCCATTTCCTTAACCTCGTCCCACTGCGTATCCTGCCGGTCGAGGCGGTTCTGTGCATATCCGCCTATCATTCCGCT
>JAIRZY010000024.1 GCA_031266995.1 Tannerella sp. | reverse complement strand
AGGGGGAAGGGGCATATCTGCAAAATGGGTATGGCATCGGTCAGGAAACTCCTGTATATGTGCGCACTGTCGGCAAAAAACTGTAACAGGGCCTGTCGGGAACTTTACAACAGGCTGCTGCTACAGGGGAAAAAGAAGAAACTTGCTTTAATTGCCGTCGCAAACAAATTATTAAAGCAAATTTTTGCCATCGTTAAAAATAAATCAAATTATGATGAGAATTTTTTGTCGAAAAAATTTGCATATTGACACAGTTCTTTGCGAGCGAAGTGAAGCAATCCGGCCTCCCGTCGCCGCAGCCGTATCCAGATTGCTTCACTGCGTTCGCAATGACGCGGAAAGGCGGTATCCAATCTTGAATCTTGAATCTTGAATTTCGAATCTTGAATTTTATTTCCCCCCAAACTCCATGAGATAGCTCTTGATGAAGCCGTCGATTTTGCCGTCCATCACGCCGTTCACGTCCGAGGTCTGGAAGTTCGTGCGGTGATCCTTCACGCGGCGGTCGTCGAAGACGTAGCTCCTGATCTGCGACCCCCATTCGATGCTTTTCTTGCCGGCTTCGATCCTGTTCTTCTCGGCCAGGCGCCGCTGCAGTTCCATGTCGTAGAGCATGGAGCGCAGGAGGCGCATCGCGTTCTCGCGGTTGTCCGTCTGCGAGCGGCTCTCGGTGTTCTCGATCAGTATTTCGCGCGTTTCGCCCGTGTCCGGGTCGCGGTAGCTGTAGCGCAGGCGGACGCCGGTCTCGACCTTGTTCACGTTCTGCCCTCCCGCGCCGCCGGAGCGGAACGTGTCCCACGTATAGTCGGCCGGGTTGATTTCTATCTCGATGGTGTCGTCGACGAGCGGAGTGACGAATACCGAGGCGAACGACGTCATCCGCTTCCCCTGCGCGTTGAAGGGCGACACGCGCACGAGGCGGTGCACACCATTCTCACCCTTCAGGTAGCCGTAGGCATAGTCGCCCTCGATCTGCATCGTGACGGTCTTGATGCCCGCCTCGTCGCCGTCCAGCAGGTTGCTCACCGCGAGCCGGTAGCCGTTCGCCTCGGCCCAGCGCATGTACATGCGCATCAGCATCGAAGCCCAGTCCTGGCTCTCCGTCCCGCCGGCGCCCGAGTTGATTTTCAGGACGCAGCTCATCTGGTCGCCCTCCTCGCGGAGCATGTTTCTGAACTCGAGGCTCTCGAGCAGCGCGAGGGCGTGCGCGTATGCCGCGTCGACCTCCGCCTCCGTGATGACGCCCTCCTTCGCGTATTCATACGCCAGGCGAAGCTCTTCGGCCGCGGCGTGCAGCTCGCGATACAGGTCGATCCATTTCTTCAGGTCCTTGACGACCTTCATCTGCGCCTCGGCGCGCTTCGGGTCGTCCCAGAAGCCCGGGGCCTGCGTGCGCAGTTCTTCTTCTTCCAGACGGATGCTCTTTCCGTCGACGTCAAAGGTACCCCCTCAACGCATGCTCGCGTTCCAGTACGCCGTGTAGCTGGTCTGTTGTAATCATAAGTGTTATGTTTATTAATTATAAATGAATACCGTATTAACCTCTCCCCCGACCCCTCCCCACAAGGGAGGGGAGAGGACGCCGGAGGCGGGAGGCTGTTCCGGCTGAATCTTTGAAGCGTTGAATCATGGGATTTTGAATCTTGAATCTTGAATCTTGAATTTCGAATCACCGCCTTCTTCCTCCGCCACGTACTGCGTTGCCCTCGCCAGCGCCGCGTCGATGTGCGAGCAGATGTTTTCGTGACCGATGCGGCGGTCCATTCCGTTTTTTATCAGCATCTCGTGCACCTTCGGGTTGACGCCCGACAGGATGATGCGTATGTTTTCCTTCTGCGACAGGCGGCAGAGGCTCTCGAGGTTGTGCAGCCCGGTGGAATCCATGAACGGCACCTTGCGCATGCGGATGATGCGCACGAGCGGCTTCCCGCCCATCCGCCTCATGCACTCGTCGAACTTGTTGGCGATGCCGAAGAAGAACGGCCCGTTGATTTCGTATACCTCGACGCCCTCGGGCACCCGCAGCACTTCGATATCGCGCGGCGCCTCGGCGTCTTCCGACAGGTTGATGTTGCCCGTCGTCACCGACACCTTTGTCGTCTCCATCATCCGCCGCATGAACAGGAGCATGGCCAGCAGCAGCCCGATCTCGATGGCAATCGTCAGGTCGAAGACCACCGTCAGCAGAAACGTCGTGAGCAGCACCGCCACGTCGCTGCCCGGATTCTTCAGCAGCGAGCGAAACGTCCGCCACTCGCTCATGTTGTACGCCACGACCACCAGCACGCCCGCCAGGCAGGCCATCGGGATATGCCGCGTCAGCGGCCCGAGGAAGAGCAGGATCAGCGACAGCACGACGGCATGGATGACGCCCGCCACCGGCGTGCGGCCCCCGTTGTTGATATTCGTCATCGTGCGCGCAATCGCCCCCGTCACGGGGATGCCGCCAAACAGGGGCACGACGATGTTGGCCGCCCCCTGCGCGATCAGCTCCGTGTTCGAGTGATGCCGGTCGCCCGTCACGCCGTCCGCCACCGTGGCCGACAGCAGCGACTCGATGGCGCCCAGTATCGCAATCGTGAAGGCCGGCGGCAGCAGCCGGTGGATCGTCTCCATGCTGACCGAAATGGCCTCGGGGCGGGGCAGCGAGGCGTTGATGACGAAGCGGTCGCCGATCGTCTCGATCGCCGTGACGCCCGCATACCGCCGCAGCAGCCAGGCAATGACCGTCATGACGATGATGGCGACGAGCGACCCGGGAATCTTCTTCAGAAAGCGCGGCGTGGCGAAGATGACCGCGATGCTCGCCACGCCGATGAGCGCCGGCCAGAGCGAGACCGTACAGGCCTGCTGCGCGTAGACGAGCCATTTCGACACAAAGTCGGCCGGCATCTCCCCGACCGTCATCCCGAGCAGGTCTTTCACCTGCGTGGTGAAAATCGTCAGCGCAATGCCGCTCGTAAAGCCCACCACGATGGGGTAGGGGATAAACTTGATGATCGTCCCCAGCCGCAGCACGCCCATCAGCATCAGAAACACGCCGGCGAGGATCGTCGCAATCGCCAGCCCCTCGACGCCGAAGTTCTGTATAATGCCATACACGATGACGATGAAAGCCCCCGTCGGGCCGCCGATCTGCACCGAGCTGCCGCTGAGGAACGAAACGATAAAGCCGCCGATAATCGCCGTAATCAGGCCCTTCTCCGGCGACACGCCCGAAGCGATGCCGAACGCAATCGCAAGCGGCAGCGCCACGATGCCGACGATGATGCCCGCCATCAGGTCGCTGAAAAACTTCTCCTTCGTATACGTCCTCAGCGTCGACAGCAGCCGGGGGCGGAAATCAACTGTAAACTTCATTCTTCTGTCAGTAAAAAATCGCACAAAGATAGCGACAATGATTCAAAGATTCAAGAATTCAATGATTCAAAGATTCCGGCCGGTACTTGCGGAGAC
>JAIRZY010000009.1 GCA_031266995.1 Tannerella sp. | reverse complement strand
GGCACCGGTCTCTGCATAACTTCATTATGAACCTGATTGCGGCTATTGGAGCTTACTGTTTCTTTGAAAAAAAGCCTTCCATTCCATTCGATAGAGAAAAACCAACAGGACAGTTGGAGCTTTTTTATTGATTTCTCCTGCCTGTTTTCTTTTCTTAACCATAACTTGCTACCAACAGATTGGCGGCTGGGATACTCTTATTTTTCCCTTATCCCGAGCTCAGGTTACCGGGGAGCGTTCCCTACTTGTCGGGGAATGTTCCCCGGCAGAGGCAGGACATGCCCTGTCTCTACGTAAATTACGCCATGCGCAGGGTGGAAACGCGAAGGGCGCGGAAACCTCCGCGCCTCTGAATCTTAAGTCTTGAATGTTGAATTTTGAATATTGAACGTTCCCCCTCACTCCAGCCGCGCGATCAGTTCCTGCAGCCTGGCGACGGTGAGGACGCTCCGCCCGCCGTCCGGCGCAAGCACCGGATACTCCGTCAGGCCGCGAAAGAACAGGTCTTCCCTGAATTTACGGAGCTGGGAGGCGACGTACGACAGCGTCGGCCCGTTCTGCTCGCTGCGTTCATATCCGGTGGCGATCAGCGTGTAGACGAAAAGGATGCGCTCGCGCTGTGCGCCGTCCTGCGCCGTGAGGAGGTCTCCGCCCGAATAGGTACAGAGGAGCGACAGCATGTCCGTGCGCCGGTTCTTTTTCCACAGTTCGTAGAAGAGCGCGCAGGCTTCGGCGGTTCGGCCGTCGCGGGCGTATGTCTCTGCCCTGAACTGCGTCAGCATGTCTGTGAGCTGCGGCCTGGGCTGCATCAGCGCCTCGGCGCGGTCGAAGAGGCCGTATGCCCGTTTGCGGTCGTACGTGCGCCCCAGCGCGTATCCGAGATGCATGCAGACGTCTGTCGCCGTCGTGTCAAGCGCGTATGCCGTTTCGAGGGGGACGATGGCGTCGAGGAATTTCCCTGCATAGTAGCGTGAGAAGCCGCCGTATTTCACCGTCATGTACGACGAATCGCCCTGCTCCATGAGCTGCGAGTAGATGCTGTCGGCCCGCCCGTAGTCCTTGAGGGTGAAGAGCGCGACGCCTTTCCTCTGGAGCAGCAGCCGGTGGGCGGGGTTGTATGCCAGCGCCGTGTCGTACACGGCGAGGGCGGCGGGCGCCTGCTCGAGCATGAGCAGCGTGTTGGCGAGGGTGGAGGCGAGGCCCGGATTCTCGCGATTGAGCGCGAAGGCCTGCGCGTACGACATGGCCGCCGCAGGCTGGGCGTTCATCTGGCTGAAGCAGTCGCCCAGCCCCCGCAGCAGGACGGGATTGTCCGGGTTGCTGCCGATCAGGAGCATGTAGTAGTCGGCGGCCCGGGCGTAGCTGCCCGACTGAAAGTAGAGCCGCGCCAGTTGATAGTTTGCGTAGAAATCGACGCTGTCGATGGCCAGCGCCCGGAGGAAATACGCCTCGGCCTCGTCCGCCATCCCGATGTTTGCCGCCATGCGCGCCGTGGCGTTCAGCAGGTCTATGGGCGCGTCGTCGCCGAGCGTCAGGCAGTGGCGGTAGTAGCGGTGAGCCTCCCGGTATCGCAGCAGGCCTTCGTAAGCCTGACCGGCGGCATACATTGTGCCGAAGTCGGCCGAATCGGCCTGCCGGAGATGGGCGGCGCGGTCGACCGCTGCGGCATATTTCTTCTGAAATACGAGGTTTTGCAGATCAACCTCCTGAGCGTGCACGCCGCCGACAGTCAGCAGCGCACAGCTCAGGAGGTAAAATGCCTTCCGTTTCATTTTGCAGCGGCTGCCTGCGGCTCCTTCTGCGGAATCCGCATCTTGTAGAACGATCGCCATACGAACACCAGCCCGACGATCAGGAACGCGGCCGCGATCCATCCGGAATAGTCTCCCATGCCTTCGCCCAGCTTCATTTCGATGCATATCTCCGTGGCCAGCAGTCCGAACAGGGTAGAGAACTTGATAATCGGATTGAGCGAGACCGAGGAGGTGTCCTTGAATGGGTCGCCCACCGTATCGCCGACGACGGCCGCTTCGTGCAGCGGCGTGTTCTTTTCGCGCAGTTCCACTTCGACAATCTTCTTGGCGTTGTCCCAGCTACCGCCCGCGTTGGCCATATAAATGGCCTGAAACAGGCCGAAGACGGCAATCGAGACCAGATAGGCTACGAAGAAGTTCGGGTCGATGAAGGCGAATGCCAGCGTGATGGATATCAGCGCGAGGAAGATGTTCCACATCCCCTTCTGGGCATACTGCGTACAGATCTTCACCACTTCGCGCGAATCTTCGGGCTTCGCTTCCTGATTGTCCATCTTGAACGTCTGCTTGATAAATTCCACCGTGCGGTAGGCGCCCGTGGTCACGGCCTGTATGGAAGCGCCGCTGAACCAGAAGATCATCGCGCCGCCGCAGATGAGGCCGAGAATCACCGGTGCGTCGGTCAGCGACAGGTGCAGCAGTCCGACCCTTTCGAGCAGCAGGATGATCGAGAAGATCATCGTCGTGGCGCCCACCACCGCCGTCCCGATCAGCACGGGCTTGGCCGTCGCCTTGAAGGTGTTGCCCGCCGAATCGTTTGCTTCAAGGAAGTATTTGCCCCGTTCGAAGTCGGGCTTGAAACCGTATTCCTTTTCGATGGACTGCTCGATGCCGGGGATGGATTCAATCTGCGACAGTTCGAACACCGACTGTGCGTTGTCCGTCACTGGGCCGTAGCTGTCCACCGCGATGGTGACCGGCCCCATGCAGAGGAATCCGAACGCCACGAGGCCGAACGCAAAAATCGAAGCGTGAGGACCCAGCACGTCCGTCAGACCCGTTTGGGCCGTAAAATAGGCGGCGGTCATCAGCCCGACGATCAGCAGCCCCGTCCAGAAGGCACCGAAATAACCGGCCACGATGCCCGAAAGGATGTTCAGCGACGGGCCGCCTTCGCGCGACGCGGTGACGATCTCCTTCACGTGGCGCGACTTGGAGCTGGTGAAGTATTTCGTAAACTCGGGAATCAGCAGCGCCGCCAGCGTGCCGCATCCGATGATGATCGCCAGCTTCCACCACAGGGTGCTGTCCTGCAAATCGCCGAGCAGCAGGTAGCTCATGAAGAAGCTGGCCGAGATACACAGCGTGGCGGCAATCACGATCAGCCGCATGAGGGGCGACTCGAAGTCGAAGTCTTTCCTGTTTCCGTACAGTTTGCGCGATATGCCCTGGTTGATGAAGAACGCGCATCCCGACAGGAAGTCCATCAGGAATCGCATCCCGAAGATCCATACAATCAGCTTGGCCTGCATGTCGGGATTGGGCACGGCCAGGGTGATGAACGTGATCAGGGCGACGCCCGTCACGCCGTAGGTCTCGAAACCGTCGGCCGTCGGGCCTACGCTGTCGCCCGCATTGTCGCCCGTGCAGTCGGCAATCACGCCGGGGTTGCGCGGGTCGTCTTCCTTCACTTTAAAAACGACCTTCATCAGGTCCGAACCGATGTCGGCAATCTTGGTGAAGATGCCGCCCGCAATACGCAGCGCGCTGGCGCCAAGCGACTCGCCGATGGCGAAGCCAAGGAAG
Organism: Tannerella sp.; assembly: GCA_031266995.1. Classification (GTDB taxonomy): domain Bacteria; phylum Bacteroidota; class Bacteroidia; order Bacteroidales; family Tannerellaceae; genus Tannerella. The sequence goes on along the minus strand of JAIRZY010000009.1, from coordinate 3,413 downwards.
CAGATGCCCACGATGTCGCGCGGCACGAAGAGCAGGATGATCACCATCAGCACCAGTTCGAGCGAAATCAGGAACAGGCCGACGCTCATCCCGGCCTTCAGCGGGATGTTGACCACGTCGAGCGGCCGCCCCTTGAGCGAGGCAAACGCCGTCCGCGCATTGGCGTAGGTGTTGACGCGGATGCCATACCATGCCACCATGTACGACCCCGCCATTCCGACGACGGAGAAGAGCAGCACCTGCAACACCACGCCCACCGACTGTCCGATCAGTCCGAAGAAATAGATGCACAGCACGATGGCGATCAGGGCGAAGAGCATCAGGAGGAATTTGCCCTGCTGCACGAGATAGGTGCGGCACGTGGAATAGATGGTCGCCGCCACGTTTTTCATCGACTCGTGCGCCGTCAGCTTTTTCACCTGCTGAAAGAGCAGGATGCTGAATCCCAGCGTCCCGGCGATTACAATTGCGCCGTAGAACAGAAAGTTCCACGACGAAATATCACTTCCGAAAATATGGAACGTCCCGGCGTGAAGATCCGGGATTGCCAAATCGGCTTCGCTGGCGTATGCCGAAAGGCATGAACCGGCGAATAAACACATAAAAAAAGCTACGTTCTTAATGTTTCTCATTATAAAAATTATTAATTAATGTCGACTGTATGTTTCTGAAAAAAATACGGGGACAAATTTGCACAAAAAAATCGAGAAAAACGGATGTAAAAACCGCGGGGAAATTACAATTTGTTTTATTTAACTATCAAAAACAGGAAACAGGAATTAGGGCGTCACCGCAGAGAGGCGTGAAACGCTGTGAGAAACGGGTGAATATGAGAAGGTGAAAATGAAACACGGAGCGCATGGAGCAGCCGAACCGGCGGCAAGTCGTGCGGATTTTCAAATGCGAGCCGGAGAAGGAACAGTCGCCGGGAAGGAATCCGTATGCGCCAGGAAACGTCTGAAAATAAAAAGGGATCATATCGCTTCTGTCCCGAAAATGGAAGGGGCCTGTCCAAAAAGTCCCTCGCAGTCGCAATGACGGGATTCGATCCTTTTGAGACATCCCCCTTCAACGGTTCCGGAGCTTCAGGGACTTGCGTCCACCGGAGAAAACTCAGAAGCGGTATTGAAGGCGAAGCGTGAACACGTTGTCGCTGCGGTCGGTGGCATAGCCTTCGAGGCTGGAGGACGTCTCGTTACGGTTGATTTCGTAATATGCCTGGAGGCGGAAATGGCGGTCGGGCTGCCAGAGCATGCCGAAGCCGAACGTGCGGCGGAGGATGTCGGCTGCGGCGCTGCGGTTCAGGCCGATGTCGTTGCCGGCGATGCGCGTGTTCGGATCGAGCCATTCGTATTTGACGACGGCGGCGAGGGTCGAGCGGGCGAGGTCCTGCACGAAGATGGCGTAGCCGCCGCGAAAGTGGCGTACGTAAGTGTCGTGTGCGGGCAGGCTCGAAGCGGTGCGGCTCCGCATGTCGGTGGCGCTGCCCGGCTGGACGCCGGAGATCAGCTCGGCGCGCAACTGCCGCGCCCATGCGCTGCGGGGCATGCTCAACTGCAGGTCGACGCCGCGGTATTCGCGCCGCGCGAAGCGTCCGCGGTTGTGCGGGTCGTCATCGGCGGCAAACGCGCCGTCCCTGACGCGCAGCACCGTCTCCGTGCCCTGATAGACGCTGCCGAAGTAGCAGGATATGCCGCCCGCGATGCGGAGCGCCGCGCCGGCGTCGTACTGCGCGTGCAGGTGCGCGGCGAAGTCGCGGCGGCTGTCGGTCTCCATGTTCGCACCGTTGCCGGCGAGCAGGGCGGCGTCGAGCATCAGCATGTGCAGGGGCGACGTGTCCGGGGGGCGCAGTTGCAGCATCACGCCCATGTCGCGCTCTTCGGGGAAAAGCATCTGGTAGAGCAGGGAGCTTTCGGGCGATTCGCGGAGCGCGGACGAGTAGTCGATTTCGTTGCCGAAGGGCGGCTCGAAGATGCCGGCGCGCAGGGCGGCCGTCTTCGTCCACGGCTCTTTCAGGTTCAGGTAGGCGTCTTTGACGGCGATGCCCTTTTCGGTGGCGTCGACCTGAAAGACGGCTGAGCCGAACGTTTCCGCATAAGTCATCTTGACGCGCCCGCGACGTATGCCCACGCGGCTGAACGGCTGGTCGGGGTGTTCGTTTGCCGTGCCGACCTTCAGCGTCGCGTCGCGTTCGCCGTGCTGAAACTGCGTCTGGATGTTGCCCGACAGGCTGAGACGCTCCTGCGCCGCGGCGTGCCGGACGGCGAGCAGCGCGAGGCTATACATTAGTATACGTGCGGCGGTTCCCGCGATGGCGTGCCGATTCATGAGCGCGGCGTGGCGGGTTGTTTACGTCCTCCGAAGCTGAAACTGACCGGCAGGTATACGGGCGAGGTCACGACCGTTCCGCCGACGTCGAAGCTTGGTTTGAGGCGGACGGTGACGCGGGTCTCTTCGCTTCCGATGCCGATGAAGTTGCGGACAATGCGGACGACGGCGTCGCGCGAATGTGTCGTCGCGAGCCTGGCCAGGTCGACGCCGATGCGTACCGGCAGCGGCTTCGTTTCGCCGGGGCCGACGCTGAAGGACTGCTCCAGATGGCCGTCCGTAAACTCGAGACCGTCGATTTCGACGATGTAGCTCAGCGCGCTGAAGGCGGCCGGCGAGGGATTGGGGTTGCGGACGTCGACGTTGAGCGTGAAATCGAGCGGGATGGACGCGGCGCCGCCGTTCAGGACGGCCAGCAGCCTGACGGCGTCGAGCGTGGAGACGCCTCGCGACAGGTCTGCGCCGGCGAGCGCGAGGTTCGATATCGAACGGTATGTATATTCGCAGTGCTTGAGGTTGTAGGCGCTCTGCAACTGCTGCGCCGCATTGCATCCCCAGAGAAGGCATGCGGCGGCGAGCGCCGGGACGGCAGTCTGTAGTTTACGTATCATATACTGTTTTTTTCTGCAAAAGTAGTAATAATTCAAAGATTTCAAAACGGCTTTCCTCCAAATCAAAATTCAAGGATTCAAGATTCAAAGATTGAAGCCGAAACAGTCTCCCGTTTCCGGACAGCTCCCCTCCCTTGTGGGGAGGGGTCGGGGGAGAGGTGGAGTGGCGGGACGGCGGCGAGGCGGGGTGGGATTGTAGAGACGCGATGCTTCGCGTCTCCACATTCCAAACCGGCGGGCGGTAGAGACGCGATGCATCGCGTCTCTACGGGGATCCGGAACGGGGCGGGGCGGGGGTGTCTCAAAAGGGTCGAGTCCCGTCATTGCTGTAAAAGTCAACTAATTCGTTACATGATTAAAATTTAACAGGAGGTATATTTCCAATAGCAGAATGAGGTCTGTGTTCGTTGTAGTAAAGTAGGAAGCCCAGCAATTCATTTCGCAAGTCATCGAGGTTTTCGTATAGCGCACCCT
>JAIRZY010000278.1 GCA_031266995.1 Tannerella sp. | reverse complement strand
TTGCGCCGGGCGTATTCTCCCACGTGATAAAAACGAGCGGGCAGATACAGGCGACACAGGGTGACGAAATAACGCTGACGGCAACGAGCAGCGGGATTGTTTCGTTCATAAATCAATCCCTTACGGACGGCGTGTCCGTCCGGGCCGGAGAGGCGATCGTCGCCGTCTCGGCTAAATTCCTGCAGGACGGCGACCGCAGCGCCGTGGCCGAAATCAATTACGAAACGGAACTGAAGGCGTACCGGCGCGCCGAAGAACTCGCGAAAGACGAGATCATTTCCGCTAAAGAGTTTGAACAGATCCGCCGGCGTTACGAAACGGCAAAGACAGCCTACGAAGCGCAGTCGGCCAACATGACCGCACGGGGCGTGACGGTGAAAACGCCTGTCGGCGGGTTCGTCAAAAACCGTCTTGTCGGTCAGGGCGAATACGTGTCCGTAGGGCAGCCCGTCGTGACCATATCGCAGAACAGACGCCTGCAACTCCGGGCGGACGTGTCCGAGAAGCATTACAGGACGCTCGAAAGCATCCGGACGGCTCATTTCAAAACGGCATATGACGATACATTATATAAGATACAGGAAATGAACGGGCGCCTGCTCTCGTTCGGCAAGAGTTCGGGCGAATCGTCGTATTATATTCCCGTCACGTTCGAGTTCGACAACACGGGGAATGTCCTTCCCGGCGCTTTTGTCGAGGTTTACCTGCTGTCCGCTCCGCAGAACGATGTGATCAGCGTTCCGGTCCCGGCCATCACGGAAGAGCAGGGACTTTATTTCGTCTACCTGCAACTCGGCGACGAGGTATACGAAAAACGGGAAGTCGTGCCGGGACCGGACAATGGCGAGCGCATACGCATCGTCTCCGGCCTGCAAAGCGGCGACAAAGTCGTCGTCAAAGGAGCTTATCGGGTCAGGCAGGCAGCCGGCGCGGGCGTCGTCCCCGAAGGACACAGCCACAGCCATTAATCCGGGGGACACATTTTTTCTCAATACATTAAAATAATAATTATGCTAAACAGAATAATTCAACTGTCACTGAACAACCGGCTGATTGTCGTGGTTGCGTCGGTCTTGCTGATGGTGGCGGGAACATATACGTCCACTCACATGGAGGTGGATGTGTTTCCCGACCTGAACGCGCCGACCGTCGTCGTCATGACGGAGGCCAAGGGCATGGCGGCCGAGGAGGTGGAGCGGCTCGTCACGTTTCCGGTCGAGACGGCCGTAAACGGCGCTACGCACGTCCGCCGCGTCCGCTCGTCATCGACGACGGGCTTCTCCGTCGTATGGGTCGAATTTGAATGGGGTACGGATATTTACCGCGCGCGGCAAATCGTTTCGGAAAAGCTGGCCGTCGTCAGCGACGCCCTGCCTCCGCAGGCGGGCAACCCGACGCTGGGGCCGCAGTCGTCGATACTGGGCGAGATGATGATCGTCGGACTGACGTCGGACACGACGTCGCTGCAGACGCTTCGCACGCTTGCCGACTGGACGATACGCCCGCGACTGCTCTCGACGGGCGGCGTGGCGCAGGTTGCGGTGCTGGGCGGCGATATAAGGGAATACCAGATCCTGCTCAATCCGCAAAAAATGAAACATTATGACGTCGGCCTGGACGATGTGATCGGCATCACTTCCGGGATGAACCGGAATACTTCGGGAGGCGTGCTGTACGAATACGGAAACGAATACATTATACGCGGCGTTCTGGCTACGGCCGACGTGAACGCGCTGGGAAAGGCCAGGGTGAAGAGCGTGAACAGCGCGCCTGTCCTGCTGGAGGACATTGCGGAGATCAGGGTCGGGAACAGGTCGCCGAAGCTGGGCGTGGCGTCGCATCGCGGCGAGCCGGCCGTGCTGCTGACCGTCACCAAGCAGCCCAATACCGGTACGCTGGATCTGACGGAGCAGATCGACCGTTCGCTGGCCGAACTGAGCCGGTCGCTGCCCGCCGACGTGCGGATATCGACCGATGTCTTCCGCCAATCGCGGTTTATCGAAAGCTCTATCGGCAACGTGAAGAGCGCGCTCGTCGAGGGGGGCATCTTTGTCGTAATCGTGCTGTTCGTCTTCCTGATGAACGTGCGGACGACGGTCATCTCGCTGATAACGATCCCGCTCTCGCTGGTTATATCCATCCTGTCGCTGAAACTGATGGGGCTTACCATTAACACGATGAGTCTGGGCGGCATGGCGATTGCCATCGGTTCGCTGGTAGACGACGCGATCGTCGACGTCGAAAACGTATTCAAGCGTCTGCGCGAAAACCGGGCGAAGCCGAAAGAGGAGCAGGCAAGCGTGATGCGCGTCGTTTTCGAAGCGTCGAAGGAGGTGCGGATGCCGATTCTGAACTCGACGCTGATCATCGTAGCCAGCTTCGTGCCGCTGTTTTTCCTGTCGGGGATGGAGGGGCGCATGCTTGCGCCGCTCGGCATCGCCTTTATCACGGCGCTGTTTGCCTCGACGGTCGTGGCGCTGACGCTGACGCCCGTGCTGTGCAGTTACATGCTCGCCAGACCGCCGAAGAGCAACAAGCCGGAGCAGGATCCCTTCTGGGTGAGGCGGCTCAAGGCGGTCTACGGCCTGGCGCTGGCGTGGACGCTCAGGCACCGGAAATGGACGCTCTGGAGCGTGGGGGCGATCTTCGCGCTGAGCATCGGCGCGACGCTGACGCTCGGACGCAGTTTCCTGCCGCCGTTCAACGAAGGGTCGCTGACGATCAACGTCAGTTCGCTGCCCGGCATCTCGCTCGAAGAATCCGACAGGACGGGGCGGATGGCGGAGGAGATTCTTCTGTCTATCCCCGAAATACAGACTACGGGGCGCAAGACGGGACGCGCCGAACTGGACGAGCATGCGCTGGGCGTGAACGTTTCGGAGATTGAGGCTCCGTTTGCGCTGGAGCGGCGCTCGAAAAACGAGTTCCTTGCCGACGTGAGGGAGCGGCTGAAGGCGCTGCCGGGCGTGAACGTCGAAATCGGACAGCCCATTTCGCACCGTATCGACGCGATGCTGTCGGGCACGCGGGCGAACATTGCCATCAAGATTTTCGGTTCGGACCTGAACAGGATGTTTGCGCTGGGAAACCAGGTCAAGGCTGCGATACGGGACGTGGAGGGCATAGCCGACCTGAACGTGGAGCAGCAGATCGAACGCCCGCAGCTCAAAATCGAGCCGAAGCGCGAAATGCTGGCGAAGTATGGCATTTCGCTGCCCGAGTTTGCCGAAATCATCAACGTGATGCTTGCCGGCGAGACGGTTTCGCAGGTGTATGAGGGGAACCGCGCGTTCGACCTCGTCCTGAAAGTGAACGACGGGAGCCGCGAAACGATTGCGCGGATCAGAGACCTGACCGTCGACGCGGGCGGGCGGAAGATTCCGCTGGAATATGTTGCCGAAATAACGTCCGCCTCGGGGCCGAACACGATCAACCGCGAGAACGTGGGGCGCAAGATCGTGGTCTCGGCAAACGTGGCCGGCAGGGATTTGCGGGGCGTGGTGAACGACGTGCGCGACCGGATCGGCGAACGGGTACAGTTGCCCGAAGGGTATTACATCGAGTATGGCGGGCAGTTCGAGAGCGAAGCGGCCGCCTCGCGGACGCTGCTCTTTGCCTCCGTGCTGTCGATTCTCATCATCTTCATGCTCCTGTTCAACCAGTTCAGGAACGTCACGCAGTCGGTAGTGATCCTGCTGAACCTCCCGCTGGCGCTTATCGGGGGCGTGCCGGTGCTGCTCTTTACGAGCGGCGAGATCAGCATCCCGGCCATCATCGGGTTCATCTCGCTTTTCGGCATCGCCACGCGGAACGGGATGCTGCTGATTTCGCGATACAACGATCTGCGGCGGGAGAACGTTCCGCTGCACGAGTGCGTCATGTCGGGGTCTCTGGATCGCCTGAACCCGATTCTGATGACGGCTTTCACGTCGGCGCTGGCGCTGATTCCGCTGGCGTTCGGCGGCGAACTGCCGGGAAACGAGATTCAAAGCCCGATGGCGCAGGTCATCCTCGGCGGACTGCTGAGTTCCACGCTGCTCAACGGGTTTATTATTCCGATTATGTATTCCGTCACGAACCGGAAGGCAAGTTTTAGTGATTTAAAAACGGGACAGATATGAAAAAGATTCTATTTTTACTTGCGGCGGGGACGTGTTTTTCCCTTGCGGCACAGAACGGGATCGACGGGGTATTGTCGTCGGTCGAAGATAACAACACGACGCTGAAGGCGCTCCGCGAAAGCATGGAGGCGCAGAAGCTGGAGAACAGGACGGGCATTTTTCTCGACAGCCCCGAGGTAGGCTTCAACTACCTGTGGGGGACGCCCGGCAGCATCGGGAACCGCACGGACGTGAGCGTGAGCCAGCGGTTCGACGTCGCCACGCTTTCGGGTCTGAAAAGCAAGGTCGCCGACGGACAGAACCGTATGGCCGAACTGCAATACCTCGCGGGCCGGATGGATATTATGCTGGAAGCGAAACTGTACAGCATCGACCTGATCCACTGCAACGCGCTCCTGAAGGAGATGACGCTGCGCCGCGACCGGGCCGGGGCGATTGCCGGCGCCTGCGAACAGAGGCTGGCGCAGGGCGACGCGAACAGGCTGGAATATAACAAGGCGCAGTTGAACTTCGTCACGGCGGAGGGCGAAACGGCGCGCATCGGCATCGAGCGCGACGCCCTGCTGGCGGAACTGAAAAAGCTGAACGGCGGACTGGACGTCAGTCTGGACGACGACCGCTTCGGAGACGTATCGTTTCCGCTCGATTTCGACGAATGGTACGCCGAGGCCGAGCGGCGCAATCCCGTCCTGGCATACGTGCGCCAGGAGGTCGAGGTCGGCCGGACGCGCGTCGGGCTGAACCGGGCGATGGGGCTTCCGGCCCTCTCGGGCGGCTACATGAGCGAAACGGTGGCGGGCGAACAGTTCCGCGGCATTACGCTCGGCATCTCCATCCCCCTCTGGGAGAACCGCAACCGCGTGCGGCAGGCAAAAGCGGCCGTCCGCGCAGCCGAGCAGCGCAGCGAAGACGCGAAGCTGCAGTTCTACAGCCGCCTTCAAATCCTCTACAACCGCGCGGCGGGGCTGCGGCTTTCGGCCGAGAAATACCGCCGGTCGCTGACGGCGCTGAGCAATGCCGACCTGCTGAAAAAAGCGCTCGACGCGGGAGAAATATCCCTCCTGGAATACATCGTCGAAACGGGACTGCTCTACGAGACGGTAAACAAAACGCTGGAGGCCGAACGCGATTTCTACAGGGCGTATGCCGAGCTTTCGGCCGTGATGCTGTAAGATTTAAGGCTCAAAAATCCTCTGCGGTTCTCCGTGTCTTCTCCGTGAAACTCTGTGTCATCTTTTTTTCTTACACAGAAAGACACGGAGAAGGCACAGAGTTCCACAGAGATTTTTTTTGCGTCCTCCGGAAAGTTGCCGGCGCTGCCGGAAAGCCTGCCGCACCGTGCGGGAAGGTTTCCCCGCCTGGGGAAAGTCTCTCGCCGCTGGCGAGAAGGTTTCCCCACTCCGGGAAAGTCTCTCGCCACTGGCGAGAAGGTTTCCCCACTCCGGGAAAGTCTCTCGCCGCTGGCGAGAAGGTTTCCCCACTCCGGGAAAGTCTCTCGCCGCTGGCGGCAAGGTTTCCCCACTTGGGGAAAGTCTCTCGCCGCTGGCGAGAAGGTTTCCCCACTCGGGGAAAGTCTCTCGCCGCCGGCGAGAAGGTTTCCCCACTCCGGGAAAGTCTCTCGCCGCTGGCGAGAAGGTTTCCCCACTTGGGGAAAGTTTGCAGCACAGTGCGATAGCGTTTCCCGCCATTTCGGGAAAGTTCACTGCACCGTGCGGGAATGAATCAATATTCCGGTGAACATTTTCCGGTTAAAACTTTACCGCAGCGACGGAAAGCGCGGAGAGAACGAACAGGTTCCGTCCGCCCCACCCTGTTCTCCATTCTTTATGAATATTGAAGCCCGGATTTTGAATCCTGAATTTTATCCCGTATATTTGCCCTGCAAATAAAAACATCGTCAGTATAAAACATTATGAATATATTACTGTTAGGTTCGGGCGGGCGTGAGCATGCGCTGGCATGGAAAATCGCACAAAGCAGCAAAACGGACACACTGTACATCGCGCCCGGAAACGCGGGAACGGCCTCGGCGGGCATCAATGTGCCGCTGGCGCTGAACGACTTTCAGCGAATCGGGAATTTCGTGGCGGCACATCATATCAACATGGTCGTCGTCGGCCCCGAAGATCCGCTGGTGAACGGCATCTACGACTACTTCCGCTACAACCCGCGTCTGGCCTCCGTGCCCGTGATAGGGCCGAGCCGCAACGGTGCGCGCCTGGAGGGCAGCAAGGATTTCGCCAAAGCATTCATGATGCGCCACCGCATCCCCACGGCGCGCTACCTGAGCGTCTCGGAGGCCGATTTTGCCGGGGGCGCCGCCTTTCTCGACTCCCTCTCGCCGCCCTACGTGCTGAAGGCCGACGGCCTGGCGGCAGGCAAGGGCGTGCTCATCATCGACAACCTGAAGAAGGCGAAAAGCGAGCTGAGGGCGATGCTCAAAGGCATGTTTGGCGACGCCAGCCGTACGGTGGTGATCGAGGAATTTCTCGACGGAAAGGAATGTTCCGTCTTTGCCGTCACGGACGGGACGGACTACAAGATACTGCCCGTGGCGAAAGACTACAAGCGCATCGGCGAGGGCAATACGGGCCTGAACACGGGTGGAATGGGCGCCGTCTCGCCCGTCGCGTTTGCCGGCGAAGAGTTCATGCGCAAGGTGGAAGAGCGCATCATCCGCCCGACCGTCAGCGGGCTGAAGGCCGACAACATATCGTATAAAGGATTCATCTTCTTCGGCCTGATCAGCGTCGGCGGCGAGCCGTACGTGATCGAATACAACTGCCGCCTGGGCGACCCCGAGACGGAGGTGGTGATGCTCCGCCTGCAGAGCGACCTGGTAGACCTGCTCGAAGGCGTGGCCGCCGGCAACCTGGCGCAGCGCACGCTCGTCGAAGACCCGCGCCATGCCGCAACCGTCATGCTGGTCAGCGACGGATATCCCGGAAGCTACGAGAAAGGCAAAGTCGTCGTGGGACAGAACAGCGTGACGGAAAGCGTCGTCTTTCATGCCGGGACGACGGACATCGAGGGGATGGTCTTCACCTCGGGCGGGCGCGTGATGGCCGTCTCGTCATACGGCGAAACGATGGAAGAAGCCCTGGCAAAATCGTACCGCAGCGCCGCGCTCATCCGCTTCGACAGGAAATATCTGCGCCACGACATAGGCTTCGACGTCTGAAAGCCGCACGATCATGGAGTATTCCATCCGGAAAACATACGGGCGGGCGCCCAGGCCGAACCTCTCGCAGTGGCCAAACGCGATGACGACGCTCGTCATGTGTGCCGTCAGTCTCCTGCTGGCATACTACTACTCGGTCGGCTACCCGCTGGCGACCGGCAGCGACGCGACACCGCTCTGGCGCCTCCTCGCGGCGCTGACGACCGACAGGACGGCCGCCGGCATCGCGGGCATCGCCATCCTCATCCTCACCGCCCTGATGCTGCAGCGCCTCAACCTCCACCTGAACATCATCCGCCACAAGACGAAGCTCCCCTTCCTGCTCTTCTTCGCGCTCGGCAGCATGAATCTCGACTTCATGCCCTTCAGCCCCGCCGCGGTAGCCATGCTGTTCTTCCTCCCCGCGCTGTTCGAACTCTTCAGGTCGGACGAATTTCTCGAATCGACGCGCGCCTTCAACGCGGCGGCCATGATCGCCATCGGCAGCCTGATATGGATACACGTGCTGTGGTTCATCCCCGTCTACTGGTATGGAATGTACAAATTCAAACTGCTCCGCCCCCGCAACCTGCTGGCGACCGTGCTTGGCCTCCTGACCGTCTACTGGATCCTGTTCGGCTGGTGCTTCTGGCATCACGACTACACGGCGCTCACCGTCCCCCTCCAGCGCCTGACGGCCGTCAGCCTGTCGCTCCCGCAAAATTTCATGCACGACTTCCGGTGGATCAGCGTGACGGGCCTCTACGTGCTCCTCCTCATCATCGTCGTGTATATCCGCTACCACGGCCTTGTGAGTTCGCTCCGCACGCGCCAGACGCTTTCCTTCCTCCTCACCGTGGCCACATACGCCTTTGCTCTCCTTCTCTTGCGCGACAGGTCGCCGGCCGCCGGCTTTCTCTACTTCTTCTACATGCCCGTCTCGCTCATCCTCGCCTGCTTCTTTTCGGGCATCCACGGCGTCATGGCCTTCCTGCTCTACTATGCCGGCCTCGCCTCGCTCTTCCTGTTTGCCCTCACGCAGGTATGGTTTCTCTAAAACGCAAAGATTCAAAGACG
>JAIRZY010000272.1 GCA_031266995.1 Tannerella sp. | reverse complement strand
CGGAAAGTATTTTATCTATCCGGTTATGTTTCAATTCAAAATAAATCAGTATTTTTGTGCGTGAAAAAAAAGACTATATCCCGATGACGGTAGAAAGACGTATCAAACAAGCACTGGTTTCTGTATATCACAAAGACGGTTTGGAGGCGATCATAAACAGGCTTCACGATGAAGGTGTAAGTTTCATCTCGACAGGAGGTACGATGGCGTATATTCAGTCGCTTGGAATACACTGCAATGCAGTGGAAGACCTGACCGGCTATCCGTCCATTCTGGGCGGAAGGGTGAAGACTTTGCACCCGAAAGTTTTCGGCGGCATACTGAATCGCCGCGATAACGCAACCGATCAGAGCCAGCTCCGTCAATATGATATTCCTGACATTGACCTGGTGATCGTAGACCTGTATCCGTTCGAGGATACCGTGGCGTCGGGAGCGGACGAGGCGGACGCTATCGAGAAAATCGACATCGGTGGCATTTCCCTAATACGCGCGGCGGCCAAGAATTTCACGGACGTGGTAATTGTAGCCTCGAAGGCGCAGTACGGCCCATTCCTGCAGATACTGGAGGATAACGGAGCGCGGACAACGCTGGAAGAACGTAAATGGTTTGCCAAAGAGGCGTTTGCCGTCTCGTCGGCATACGATGCGTCGATATTCGGATACTTCGATGAAGAGGCCTGCTCCGCTTTCCGCCTGGCCGTCAACCATCCGATGAAACTGCGCTATGGCGAGAATCCGCATCAGGGCGGCGTTTTCTACGGCCGCTTCGACGACTTGTTCGACCGGCTGAACGGAAAGGAAATATCGTACAACAATCTGCTCGATATTGATGCCGCCGTGTCGCTGATCGAAGAGTTTGACGAAATTACGTTCGCCGTGCTGAAACATAACAATGCGTGCGGCATTGCATCGCGACCGACTGTGCTCGAGGCGTGGAACGACGCGCTGGCCGGCGATCCCGTTTCGGCCTTTGGCGGCATCCTTGTCACTAACGGAGTGGTAGACCGTGATGTGGCTGAAGAAATCAACAGGATTTTTTACGAAGTGATTATTGCGCCCGATTATACGATCGAAGCACTCGAAACACTGAAAAAGAATAAGAACCGCATCATCCTGCTGCGAAAAAAAAGCGTGCTGCAGGCGCGGCAATACCGTTCGCTGCTGAACGGCGTGCTGGTGCAGGACCGGGATTCGAGCATACAGACCGCCTCCGATCTGGAGCCGATGACGGAAAAGAAACCCGACAAGCGGGAGACGGGCGACCTGCTGTTTGCCAACAAGGTGGTGAAACACAGCAAGTCGAATGCCATCACGCTGGTGAAAAACAGGCAACTGTTTGCAAGCGGAGTCGGACAGACGTCGCGCGTCGACGCGTTGACGCACGCCATCGCGAAAGCCGGTTCGTTCGGCTTCGACCTGCAAGGCGCCGTGATGGCTTCGGATGCATTCTTTCCATTCCCCGACTGTGTCGAAATAGCAGGCAGGGCGGGGATTACAGCCGTGGTACAGCCGGGAGGCTCCGTCAGAGACGACCAGTCGGTCGCCTATTGCAATGCGCACGGCATGAGTATGGTCAAAACCGGAACAAGACATTTTAAACACTAAAAATAAATATATTGCAATATGGGATTATTCTCCTTTACACAAGAAATTGCGATTGATCTGGGAACAGCGAATACGATTATCGTATGCGACGGTAAAATTGTGGTAGATGCTCCATCTGTGGTAGCACTGGACCGCCGGACGGAAAAAGTGCTCGCTGTGGGAGAACCGGCTCGCCAGATGCATGGAAAAACCCACGAAAATATACGGACAATCAGGCCACTGCGTGATGGCGTCATCGCCGACTTTTATGCGGCCGAACAGATGATTCGAGGCATGATCAAGATGGTCAATTTCAAGAATCGCTGGTTTTCGCCGCCGCTGCGGATCGTGGTCTGTATCCCGTCGGGAAGCACGGAAGTCGAGATGCGCGCCGTACACGATTCGTCTGAACATGCGGGCGGGCGCGAAGTATACATGATTTACGAGCCGATGGCGGCTGCGCTCGGTATCGGTCTGGATATTGAAGCGCCTGAAGGCAACATGATTGTAGATATTGGCGGCGGGACGACGGAGATAGCCGTCATTTCGCTGGGCGGTATCGTTTCAAACAAGTCCATCCGCATCGCGGGCGACGACCTGACGGCCGATATTACGGAATACATGCGTCGCCAGCACAACATGAAAGTGGGCGAGAGCACGGCGGAACAGATTAAAATCAACGTCGGCTCAGTGTTGACGTCGCTCGAAAATCCGCCGGAAGACTACGTCGTCCACGGCCCGAACCAGATGACGGCGCTTCCGATGGAGGTTCCCATTTCGTATCAGGAGATTGCGCATTGCCTCGACAAGTCCATTTCGAAGATGGAAGCGGCTATTCTGAGCGCGCTGGAGCAAACGCCTCCCGAACTGTATTCCGACATTGTGAAGAACGGAATCTATCTGGCCGGCGGCGGCGCGCTGATGAGAGGGCTGGCCAAACGCTTCACCGACAAGATAAATATCCGGTTCCACGTCGCAGACGATCCGCTGCACGCCGTGGCCAAAGGGACGGGGATTGCCTTGAAGAATATTGACAAGTTCAAGTTCCTGATAAAGTAATTTTGACTGACGAAATCCGGACAGCCGCATTATTCGGACAGGCCGGCTCGACTCTATTTTTGCGACTATGCAAAGACTGCTTGAATTTCTTTTCAGAAAGAGACACTGGTTCGTTTTTATTCTGTGCGAGATCATCTCGGCGATGTTTTTATATCGTTATAATGCGTATCACCGGAATGTATTCTTCAGTTCGGCAAATACCGTCGTAGGGCACGTTGCGTCCATCTACAACTACGGAGCATCCTACATTAAATTGCGCGAAGACAACAGGATATTGTTCGAACGGAACAGCATGCTCGAGATGGAAGTCTTTGATCTGCAACGGCAGATGCAGGCCCTGGGAGCGCATCTGCTCGCATTTGACAGCATCAGGGCGGGAACCGGCGCCGCGGAATTTAGCTACATCACGGCACAGGTCGTAAATAACAACATCTCAGGATATTTAAACTACATAACCATCAACAGGGGCGCGAAAGACGGCGTAATGGCGGATATGGGGGTGGTATCCATTTACGGCATAGTGGGCATCGTGTCTACCGTCGGCGAGCATTATTCGGTCGTCATCCCGGTACTGAACCCCAAATCAAAGATTAGTTGCAAGTTATATAATGGCGATTATTATGGCTCGCTGTCGTGGGACGGCCGCGATACGAGGTATGCCAATCTGGAAGAGTTGCCGCTTCATGCGGAATTTCAGGAAGGCGACACGGTGGTGACGAGCGGTTATTCGGCTGTCTTCCCGCCCGGCGTGATCGTAGGGACGGTTGCCGAACTTGACGACAATCGCGCGCATAGCTTCTATTCGCTGAAGATCAGACTGGCAACTGATTTTCAGGGGCTGAAAGTAGTACGGATATTGAAGAACACATACTGGCAGGAACGGCTGGAAGTCGAACGGGAGGCAAGAAAAAATGATTAGAAGCATATTCAAAATAGCGGTCAATTTCCTGTTTTTTATATCATTGCAGGTATTGCTGCTGAACAGTCTGCACCTGTTCAGGGTCACCACGCTGTTCCTGTACGTATACGTGATTATCAAAATCCCAATCAATATCACGCGTTCGCAAACGATATTCATTTCATTTTTGCTCGGACTAATTATTGATATGTTTACCAATACGTTGGGTATGCACGCGGCGGCCTGTGCGCTGGCCGGTTTTTTCCGCGAGCCGCTGATGAAAGCCTACACCGAACGTGAGATTCCCGAAGAAGGCATCCCTTCGTCGCGACATTTAGGCCAGGGCGCCTACATTCGACTGGTGCTCTCCCTCGTGATTCTGCATCATGTTGCGCTGTTTCTGATCGAATCGCTGTCGCTTTTCGACCCTCTCTTTCTGACGCTTCGCATTGTGACGAGTGTGATACTGACGTCGTTATGTATATTTATTCTGGAATCATTCACTATATTCAGAAAGCATGAGACAGCCTAAACGGAAATATGTGTACGAAGAAAGACGTTATGTGATTATCGCGTCGGTAGTTTTCGTACTTTTGATTTTTACGGCACGCTTATTTTATCTGCAAATCATTGATGATGAGTATAAAGGCTGGGCAGATAGCAATGCTTTTCTGAAAAAGACGCTGTATCCCGCGCGGGGCGTCATCTATGACCGGAATGACAAACTGCTGGTATACAATCAGCCGGCGTATGATGTGATGCTGATTATGAGAGAAATAAACGCTTTCGACACGCTCGATTTCTGCAAAACGCTCGGCATTACGAAAGAATTTTTTATCAAGCGAATCAACGACATCAAAGACCGGAAAATGAATCCGGGGTATTCTTCGTATGTGCCTCAAGTATTTATGACCCAATTGGCGACAAACGAATATGGCATCTTTCAGGAAAAGCTATACAAGTTTCCGGGATTTTATATTCAGAACCGAACCGTCCGCGAATACGGGTATCCGAACGCCGCACTGCTGCTGGGAAATGTCGGCGAGGTCAACCGTAAAGACATTGAAAATGACAGATATTACGTAAGTGGCGATTATTCGGGTCGTTCGGGTGTTGAACATTCGTACGAAAAGATTCTGCGGGGTGAAAAGGGCGTTGAGGTGTTGCTGCGCGACGTTCACGGGCGTATTCAGGGAAAATATGAAAACGGCCGCCATGACGTGGCGCCTGTTTCGGGAAAAAATATAAAGCTGGCCATAGATGTTGAACTTCAGGCGTATGGCGAAAAATTGCTAAAAAACAAGAAGGGCAGCATCGTGGCGATCGAACCATCTACGGGTGAGGTGCTCTGCCTGATTTCGTCGCCATCATACGACCCCGGCTTGCTGGTGGGCAAGCAGCGGGGCCAGAATTATGCGGTGTTGGAGAGCGACCCGCAGAAGCCGCTTTTCGACCGTTCGATTATGAGCCACTATTCGCCCGGATCAACCTACAAGCCGGCGCAAGGGCTTGTGTTTCTGCAGGAAGATGTGATTACGAAGGACAAGATGTACACGTGCGCGCACGGGTATACGTTCCGTGGCGGCAAACCGGCCTGCCACGGACATGTGTCGCCGCTCAATTTGACGGCGGCGCTGGCCACTTCCTGCAATTCCTATTTTTGCTGGGGGCTGCATGACATGCTGGATAACAGGCGATTCTATCCGACAGTGCAGGATGCTTACAGTGCCTGGCGGGATCATATGATTTCGATGGGATACGGACGCAGGCTGGGAATCGACCTGCCCGGCGAAAACAGGGGATATGTGCCTGACAGCAAGTTCTATGACAATGTGTACAAGCGACGCTGGTATTCCAGTACCATCATTTCGATTGCAATCGGACAGGGCGAAATTTCGACAACCCCGCTGCAAATCTGTAATCTGGCAGCGACCATTGCAAACAGAGGCTACTACATTGTACCCCACGTAGTGAGGGCTATTGAAAACGATGTGCTGGATACGCTCTACACGCGCGGGCGACCGACATCCATCGACCGGATGCATTACGAAACGATTGCCGAAGGCATGCGCAGCGCCGTATTGTACGGTTCATGCAGCGGATTGAATCTTAGCGATATAGAAGTATGCGGAAAAACCGGAACGGTGGAAAACTCGCACGGTAAAGACCATTCGGCATGTATGAGTTTTGCACCGTATAGAAGACCGAAGATCGCCATTTCGGTGTATGTGGAAAACGGTGGTTTTGGCGCGACAAATGCCATCCCGATCGCGCGACTGATGCTGGAAAAGTATTTATATGGCGAGATCAAGCCCGAAACGAAATATCTGGAAACGGAAATTATGAACAGAGTGATACTGCCATTCAATGTACAATAGGATCTCAAATGTTTGGCTGTCTGTTGACTGGCTGACTATTGGCCTGTACGTGCTGATGGTGGCGGCTGGCTGGTTGAGCATTTGCGGCGCCAGCTATGAATTTGACACGGCGGGACTGTTCGACCCTTCGGGGCGCCCCGGTTCGCAGTTGATATGGATTGGGTCGTCGTTCCTGCTCGTGTTTGTGATTTTGATGCTGGACAAGGACTTTTTTGAAACGTTTTCGTATCTGGTGTATGGCTTAATCCTTTTAGCCTTGATTGTTACGATTTTTGTGGCGCCCGACATCAAAGGGTCACGCTCGTGGCTCGTGATGGGACCTATACGCGTACAGCCGGCTGAATTTGCCAAGTTCGCCACGGCGCTGGCGCTGGCCAAACTTATGAGCAGCTACAATTTTAACTTATTAACGATTAGGAATTTCTCGATTGCCTGCCTGCTTATTCTCGTGCCGATGGGATGCATCCTGATGCAGAAAGAGACAGGGTCGGCGCTGGTTTATCTTGCCTTTGCGCTGATGCTTTACCGCGAAGGGATGTCGGGATTTATTCTGCTGGCGAGCGTGTGCGCTGCCGTTTTCCTCGTGATTGTGCTGAAGTTCGGTGATGATACGATAGCGGGTAATACCCCTGTAGGCGAGCTTATTGTGTCTTTGATGGTGCTGTTTATAACCGTTTTTTCGGCCTATCTTATCCGCCGCGACAAGATAGCGATGCGTATCATCCTGTATTTTGTGGTTTTAGCGTTACTTGCGGGCTTTATTGCATCACTGTTTGTGCCTGTCAATTTTGTTTGGGTCGTTGTCGGGCTTGTCGGCGCCATTGCGCTGTTCCTTATTCTTCTGGCAATCAACAATCTGATATGGAATTATCTGCTGATTTCCCTGTTTGCGGGACTTTCGCTGTGTTTCATGTATTCGATTGATTATGTGTTTGAAGACGTGCTGGAATATCATCAGCAGATGCGTATCAAGGTGGCGCTGGGTCTGGAAGACGATCCGACGGGCGCGGGATATAACGTGAATCAATCCAAGATCGCCATTGGTTCGGGCGGTTTGCTGGGCAAGGGTTTTCTGAACGGGATGCAGACCAAGTTGAAATATGTGCCGGAACAGGATACCGACTTCATCTTCTGCACGATAGGCGAAGAGTTCGGTTTCTGGGGTTCGCTGTTGGTACTAGGGCTTTTCGGGACGCTTATCATGCGGGTGATTATCCTGTCGGAGAGGCAGAACACGGCGTTTGGGCGCGTATATGGGTATAGTGTGGCCTCGATTCTGTTTTTTCACGTGCTGATCAATATCGGCATGGTGATGGGGCTGACGCCTGTGATCGGTATTCCGTTGCCGTTCTTCAGCTATGGCGGGTCTTCCCTTTGGGGATTTACTATTCTGCTATTCATATTCTTACGGATAGATGCCGGCCGTAAGGAAATGCACTGATCATCCGAGTTTTGAGCAGATAAATCAGGAACAGGATTGATTTGAGTTTTCTTCTGAAAGGCATAACCTTTTCTGGAAATGTCAGTAACATCTCACAAAATTATGCCTGATACGGTATAAATGGTGTTCAGGGAAAATTAAAGTCTGAAACGAAATTCAACACTTTGTCAGTCTTGCGTCTGAAAACTGTTACATACAGTTTATTTCGTATTCCTTAAAACTCAGGTCAATCAGTTTTTTCGATGGTTAGCCCGATTTCCTCAATTCCTTTCAGGCGGCTGTCCCGCATCCCCTGCCGGATGCAGAACGTGTATTGGCCTTTGTGCGGAAAAGCGTAGCCCATACGTATCGGAATCGTCAAATGAAAGATGGAAATACCTGTGCCAAACCATTTCCCGAAGTCGTCGGCCAGCAGACATTCCACTGTGTCACGCCGGATGGGACCTACCGGCTGCTCTTCGGTGCAAAACAGCCAGAGGTTTTGGTAGGGATAAAAATTGTTGTTACGCACATTAATATATAGATTGTAATGCGCCGAATTGTCGTCAATATTGTATGTGAAATAAAATTCCTTTTCCTTCTCCCAGGCACCTTCAACCATTTGATACTGATCGTAAAACGCTGACTGAGAACAGGCGAAGCAACATGCAGACATGTAAACAGCCAATAGCACTCTGTAAGTTACGGCTTTCATTCTGCAATTTTTTACGCCTTGCGGGGTGTATTGTGCTCCGGCGCACGTTTCCCGTCGTGATGAAGGCTGCTTTTATGCGCCTTCCCTTTTTTCTTCTTTTTCTTCTTCATGGAATCGAAACGGCTCACGCTATCTTCGAGTATATCATGCGATTCAATTTTATTCGACTCCTGTTTTGCAACGGCTTCGGGTTCCAGCGTAGCAGGTTTGATTCCTTTCCTGTTCAGACTGATCACTTCGAAAGCACGTTCCGCCGTAATGGTTTTTATATTTATACCCAGTACTTTATCCGTCGAATAGGAGATTTCTTTTTTCAGAATATCGGTTTTAAAATGGAAGAAAGTGCTGTCCTTCGTTTCCAGTGGGATTTTACGCGAAGGCAACTGTTTCTGGACTTCCATGTAGGCGTCGACCTCATAGTTGTAGCAGCATTTCAACTTGGCGCATTGTCCTGCCAGTTTTTGCGGATTCATCGAAATATCCTGAAAACGAGCTGCATCCGTCGAGACAGACACGAAATTTGTCATCCACGACGAGCAGCACAGTTCACGGCCACACGGACCGATTCCCCCGATTCGCCCTGCTTCCTGACGCGCGCCGATCTGCTTCATCTCAATGCGTACTCGAAATGTTTCAGCCAGCACCTTGATGAGCTGGCGAAAATCAACGCGCTCATCTGCAATGTAATAAAATATAGCTTTATTCCCGTCCCCCTGATATTCCACATCGCCTATTTTCATGTTCAGACTGAGGTCGGCAGCGATCTGGCGCGCGCGAATCATCGTTTCGTGCTCCCGCGCCTTGGCTTCGTTGTACTTGTCTATATCCGACTGTTTAGCAATGCGGTAGACTTTTTTTGGATCCTGATCGTGGCGGTATCGCGTCTTGTGCATCTGCGCCAGTACCAGCTTCCCGGTCAGCGTAACCGTACCCACGTCGTGTCCCGGTCCGGCTTCCACGGCGACGACATCTCCCTTTTCCAGCGGAATTTTTGCTTCGTTCAGAAAGTAGCCCTTGCGCGTGTTTTTGAATTGTACTTCTATAAAATCGGTTACCTGCGCGGCATCAGGCAAGTCGCATAACCAGTTGTATGTATTCAACTTGCTACAGCATGCCCTTGAGCACCCGTTCCTGCGCAGAATGCAGCAGCCGTTTGTGTTTTGTACAAAATCCATCAATCAGCAGTATGTCATTTGTTAAGCAAATGATGCCTGGCGAAGACGTTTCGGATGGTATCTATCGCAAAGTCCAATTGTTCAAACGAATGTGTCGCCATCAGCGAGAACCGGATTAATGTGTCCTGCGACGCGACGGCCGGCGCGACGACCGGATTCACGAATATGCCGGCATCAAACAACTCTTTGACAACAAGAAACGTCAAGTCGTTGTCGCGTATAAGCAGCGGAATGATGGGCGTTTCGGCATACTGTCCGATTTCGCACCCCATTTCGCGAAAGCCGTTAAAGGCATAATGCGTTAATTTCCAGAGATGCTCAATGCGTTCGGGTTCATTTATCATAATGTCGAGCGCGGCAGATGCGGCGGCGGTAGCGGCGGGTGTGCTACTCGCACTGAAAATGTAGGAATGCGAATAGTGGCGAAGATAATCGACTATCTCATAATCGGATGCAATGAATCCTCCTATCGAGGCCAGCGATTTGCTGAACGTGCCCATAATCAGGTCGACGTCGTCCGCCACACCGAAATGGTCGCACGTGCCGCGTCCCTGTCTACCGAGCACGCCAATACCGTGAGCGTCGTCGACCATGACGATGGCGTTATATTTCTTTGCAAGGCGCACTATTTCAGGCAATTTCACAATGTCGCCTTCCATACTGAATACGCCGTCGACCACGATCAGTTTGATTTTGCTTTCATCGCACTTCTTCAGTTGCTTTTCCAGCGAATCCATGTCGTTATGCCTGTATTTCAGTTTGGTGGAGTATGATAAGCGATGCCCTTCAATGATGGAGGCGTGATCCAGCTCGTCCCACAGAATGTAATCGTCGCGTCCCGTCAGGCTGGATACGACGCCCAGATTTACCTGAAATCCGGTCGAATAGATGATGGCATCCTCCTTGCCCACAAATTCGGCCAGTCGCTTTTCCAGTTGAATATGCAAGTCCAGCGTTCCGTTGAGATAACGGGAGCCGGCGCATCCGGTGCCGTACTTCCGCGTAGCCTCGATGGCTGCTTCTTTCACTTTGGGATGGTTTGTCAAACCCAGATAGGCATTAGATCCAAACATCACTACTTTCTTGCCATTAATAACCACCTCCGTATCCTGATCGCTCTCGATAGGACGAAAGTACGGGTATATTCCCGCTTCTTTCGCCTTCCGGGCCAGCCGGATGCGGACAGAGTTCGCTAATTTTTCCTGTAATGGTTTCATTTCGTTTTTTATTTCTCGCTTGGTTTCTGCGTCTTCACCTTCATTTCTTTCCGGTTAAAATGCATACCGATTTATTAGTGTTTCGTAAAATCAGATGCAAAAGTAGAGAAAAAATCAGGATTTTCATACTTAATTTGAATATTGAGTAATTTATCCGGCTAAAAAATACTGAACAGATGTGAAAATACTGCCAGCAGGGTGCTGAAATGCCGAAAACAGGGCGTAATCAGTCAAGATAAAAATCCCCGGTCAGCGCTTTGTATGCTACCGTGCGCCGACGATTCGCGTCTTCGAGGACAAGGCTCCCGGTCTGTGCCGACACATGCGGTTGCGGTGAAAACTCAATCAATAACCGTTTCGGCTGCATGCCTTCGATGGGAATTACGTGCGTTCGGCGAATACAGTGAAGCCCGCACTGCGCCGCTTGCCGCAGTGCTTCTTCCTGCTGTAAAAAAGGTAATATTAGCGCAATACGTCCCATAGGAGCCAATATGCAGCGGCTTTCCGCGAGCAGGACGGCCAGTGACAATTCGCCGCTGTGGCGGGCGATATTCCGTCTGGCTTCCGGGCATTTGAGTGACTGTACGAAGTAGGGCGGATTGGAGACAATCAAATCGTACGGATGATGTACCGTCTTCGCAAATTCCTGAAATGTCAAATGATGAATGTGAATCTGTTGAGCAAAAGGCGAAGCCGACACATTTTCCGCCGCCTGCGCACATGCGTCCGGATCCGTTTCGACGGCGTCGACGTGCATGTCGCCACCACCGCGCTGTGCCATCATCAGGGCGACAAGTCCTGTTCCCGTGCCTATGTCCAACGCGTTGCGGCAGGCGAACACGTCGACCCATGCGCCGAGCAATGTGCCGTCGGTGCCCACTTTCATGGCGCATCGGTCGTGCCGTATCACGAACCGTTTGAAGCGAAAATAGGGATTCGACATATCGTTACTTCATTTTATTTTCTGACAGCGCCGCCAAAATTAATTAGTTTTTCTGTAAAAGCCGTAACTTTGGCACTCAATTTGTAGCGTAGATTCCATATGGATAGAAAAAAAACTGGAACATTGTATTTGTCTGATAATTATGATGACATAAATGAGGCTGAGGGTATCGTGATGCCTGTTCTGATGGAATGTGACAAGGATGACGATTTTCTTGAAGGCATTGAGACGGTGGGAGATGAATTGCCGATTCTTCCTTTGCGCAATATGGTGCTGTTTCCCGGTGTGGCCATGCCGGTGATTGTGGGGCGTGCCAAGTCGATGCGCCTGATCAGGGAAGCCGTCCACCGCAAGCTGATGATAGGCGTGACCTGCCAGAAAGATACAGAGACTGAAGATCCGTCTCTTTCGGATATGCACAATATCGGCGTGGTGGCCGAAATCCTCCGCGTGCTGGAATTGCCGGACGGTTCGACGACTGCGATTGTACAGGGGAAAAAACGTTTTTTGCTGCACGAGCTGACGGAATCGGAACCGTTCATGGTCGGACGCATCTCGCTGATGGAAGACAAATTTCCGCGAAAGAACGACCGCGAGTTTGAAGCGCTGGTATCGACAATCAGGGATATCACTATTAAAATGCTGATTACTTCGGGCGATCCTCCGAAAGATTTGATTTTCTCAATAAAGAAAAACCAGAACCATCTCTACCTGATCAATTTTTCGTGCTGCAACCTCATTTCGCAGTCGACGGAAAGACAGGAACTGCTGACCATTAACGACCTGAAAGACCGCGCGTATCATCTGCTGTTCCTCTTGAATCGCGAATATCAGCTTCTTGAGCTAAAGGCTTCCATTCAGATGAAGGCGCACGAAGATATCAACAAGCAGCAGAAGGAATATTTCCTCCAGCAGCAGATCAAAGCCATCCAGGAGGAATTGGGCGGGAATATCAACGACATAGAGATAAAGGCATTTCGCGAAAAGGCAGCCCGAAAAAAATGGGCGAAGGAGACGGCGGAAATCTTCGATAAGGAGCTGGAAAAGCTGGAAAGACTGAATCCCCAGTCGCCCGACTATTCCATGCAGTTTCAATACGTGCAGACGATTATATCGCTTCCGTGGAACGAATGTAGCAAGGACAATTTCAACCTGAACCGTGCGCAGCGGATTTTAGACCGCGACCATTACGGCATGGAGAAGGTAAAAGACCGCATCATCGAGCATCTGGCGGTGCTGAAGCTGAAAAAGGATCTGCGCTCGCCGATACTCTGCCTGTACGGCCCTCCGGGCGTAGGCAAGACGTCGCTGGGCAAGTCGGTGGCCGAGGCGCTGAACCGGAAATATGTGCGCGTTTCGCTGGGCGGACTGCACGACGAGGCGGAAATACGGGGCCACAGAAGGACTTATATCGGCGCCATGGCGGGGCGCATCATCCAGAACCTGCAAAAGGCGGGCACCTCGAATCCTGTTTTTATTCTGGACGAGATCGACAAGGTCGGGAATGACTTCAAGGGCGACCCGGCCTCGGCGCTGCTCGAAGTGCTGGATCCCGAACAGAACAGTACGTTCCACGACAATTATCTCGATATTGATTACGATCTGAGCAAGGTGCTGTTTATCGCGACGGCCAACAATCTGGCCACGGTCTCGCAGCCCCTGCTGGATCGCATGGAACTGATCGAGGTCAGCGGATACATTATAGAAGAAAAAGTAGAGATTGCTATCCGGCATCTTATTCCCAAGCAAATGGAGGCGCACGGCATTCCACGTAACAGGGTGAAGTTCCACCGCAAGGCCGTTCGTGCAATCGTAGAATCCTACACGCGCGAGAGCGGTGTACGCGAGCTGGAAAAGAAAATCGGCAAAATCATGCGCAAAATAGCGCGCAGGCTGGCTTCGGACGAAGCGATTCCCGAAGTCATTCATGCCGACGACCTGAATGAATACCTTGGCGTGGCAGAGTATACGCGCGACAAATATCAGGGCAATCAGTACGCAGGCGTAGTGACGGGGCTGGCGTGGACGGCCGTGGGCGGCGAGATTCTGTTCGTCGAATCGAGCCTGAGCAGGGGGAAAGGCTCGAAGCTGACGATCACGGGCAACCTGGGCGATGTCATGAAAGAATCTGCCGTTTTGGCACTGGAGTATGTGCATGCACATGCCGCGCAGTTAGGCATCGACGAAGAACGCTTCGAGCAGTGGAACGTGCATATCCATGTGCCGGAGGGCGCCATTCCCAAAGACGGCCCCAGCGCAGGCGTGACGATGGTCACCTCGCTGGCCTCCATCTTCACGCAGCGCAAGGTGCGCAGCAACCTTGCCATGACGGGCGAAATCACCCTGCGCGGCAAAGTGCTTCCCGTCGGCGGCATCAAGGAGAAGATTCTTGCCGCCAAGCGCGCCGGCATCAGAGAAATCATCCTCTCGAAAGAAAACCGCAAGGATGTCGACGAGATAAAAGCCGTCTATCTGGAAGGGCTTGCGTTCCACTACGTAGACGACGTCTCCGAAGTAATCGGCATGGCGCTGCTGGATGAAAAAGTAGATCATCCGCTGTTTGGCTGATAAGGATTCAAAGATTCCGGGATTCCGGGACTTTACTGGACTGTCAGGTCAAACTCGTCTTTCAGTTCCGACAGCAGCGTGTTTATCCCGTGAAGGTATTCGTACTTTTCCGCCGGCGTGTAGGCAAGTTTTTTCGTATTTGCCTCGTCGATGACGACTTTCAACTGTATGCGCCGGTTGCCGAGCTGCGTACGCAGCGCCTGCAATATCGCGGCGCTCTCGTTCACCAGCTCGTCTTTCTGGACGGGATTGTGCACGACGACTTCGAACAGGAAATCGCTTTTTAATACGGGCTTGCAGTTCATCATCGTATTCTTCAGATGCCCTTTGTTTTGGGGTATTTTCCCCGCATATTCGTCCCAGCGGCGGGCAAGCTCTTCCGCATCGAAAGACGTTTCGCCGGAACTGCTCCCGGTTTCGACCGTCCCGAAGGCAGCCTGCGGCTCGTTGAGCATCCGGTTGATGGACGTGCTTGGCGGCCGGCGGTTCACGGCTGCCGGAGGCGTGGCCGGCTCCGGCTCTTTTTTGCTTTCGGGGGTGACGGTTATCGCCGCCGTCTGGACGGAGGGCGGCAGAGTGGAAGACGTGGCCGGCGCGTCAGCTACCGGCTGCAGTTGCTTTTTTTTTTCTTCCGGTGGCGCCGCGGCGCCGGACGCCGTCAGCTGGCAGAGCTGAATCAGCGTAAGCTCCAGGAGCAGCCGTTTGTTGCGGCTTCCGTTGTATTTCAGATCGCAGTCGTTGGCCAGCGCAATCGCATGGAAGAGCATCTGCTCGGAGCACTGCTTCGACATGTTGCGGTAGCGGTCGCGGATGGATGCGCCCATTTCGAACAGGACGAGCGTGCTCTCGTCGCGACACACGAGCAGGTCGCGGAAGTGCGATGCCAGCCCGGTGATGATATGCTGTCCGTCGAAGCCTTTCTCCAGAATTTCGTTGAGTATAAGCAGGCTGTTTCGTACTTCGCCCTTGAGCAGGCTGTCCGTGAAGCGGAAATAGTAGTCATAGTCGAGCACGTTCAGGTTTTCGATCACGGCCTGATAGGTGATGTGTCCCTCCGTGTAGCTGGCGATCTGGTCGAAGATGGACAGTGCGTCGCGCATGCCTCCGTCGGCTTTGCGGGCGATGATGTTCAGCGCTTCGGCTTCGGTGACGATGCCCTCGCGCGAGGCGATACGCTGCAACTGCTCGACGATGTCGGCCGCGCCGATGCGCGAGAAGTCGTATATCTGGCAGCGGGAGAGAATCGTCGGGATAATCTTCTGCTTTTCGGTCGTCGCGAGGATGAAAATGGCGTGGCGGGGCGGTTCTTCGAGCGTCTTGAGGAAGGCGTTGAAGGCCTGCGAGGTCAGCATGTGTACCTCGTCGATGATGTATACCTTGTATTCGCCAAGCTGTGGCGGGATGCGTACCTGCTCGGTCAGCGCGCGGATGTCGTCGACCGAATTGTTCGACGCCGCGTCCAGCTCGTGAATGTTGAGCGAGCGCTGCTCGTTGAACGAGCGGCACGATTCGCATTCGTTGCAGGCCTCGCCGTTTGCGCCCGGATTCATGCAGTTGATCGTCTTCGCGAAGATACGCGCACACGACGTCTTGCCTACTCCGCGGGGGCCGCAGAAGAGGTAGGCGTGTGCCAGCCGGTTTCGCTGGATGGCATTTTTCAGCGTGGTGGTCAGTGATTTCTGTCCCACGACGCTGTCGAACGTCGCAGGCCGGTATTTTCTTGCTGATACGATGTAATTATTGTCCATAAATTTTTTCCGATGGACAAAGGTAATGGTTTTTTTCGTACTTTTGCAAAAAACATTGCTGCGGATTATGTCGCGAACAGGTGATTTTTTCGGTAAATATTTTCCCCGGCTGAACAGGTACTGGCTGGTGACGATTGTGTTTCTCGCGGTTACGTTTACGGTGGGCGACAGCAACCTGTACGTGCGCTACCGCTACGAGGAGGAGATACGCCGGCTGGAGCGGGAGATACGGTATTACCACCGGGAGGTGGAGGCGAACCGGAAAAAGCTGGATGATTTGAAAACGAACCGGGAGCGCATGGAACGCTATGCGCGCGAGGAGTTTTTCATGAAGAAGCGCGGCGAAGACATCTTTATCATTGTAGAAAAATGAGGCGGGAGACGACGCGAACTGCTCTTTTTGTCCTCTCGGGTGCACTGGCGCTGACGGGCGCGGTCATGCATGCGGGCTACTGGGCGTATGCGCCTTACCTCCTGGCGGCCGGCTCGGCGGGAATCACCGTCTGCTACATGGCGGTTCCCCGCGCGGCGAATTTCCGCCTCAGGCGCCTGCACCGCATGTGCGTCTTCGCCGGCACGCTGATGATTGCGGCGTCCGTCTTCATGTTTATGTCCCGAAACGAGTGGGTGGTGTTTCTCCTCGTCGCCGCGCTGCTGCAACTGTATGCTTCGGTTGCGGGGCGCAGGGAGGAGTAGCCGGAGGCGTGCGCCCCTCCCCTTCGCGCCGCAGCGCGGGGGTTCAGACGTTGAACCTGAAATGCAGTATGTCGCCGTCGCAGACGACGTATTCTTTCCCTTCGATATTGATTTTTCCGGCTTCGCGGCAGGCGCTTTCGGAGCCGAGGCGGACGTAGTCGTCATACTTGATGACTTCGGCGCGGATGAATCCCTTTTCGAAATCGGAGTGTATCACGCCTGCGCACTGCGGCGCCCGGCTGCCCCGGCGGTATGTCCAGGCGCGCACTTCCTGCGGGCCGGCGGTGAGGAAGGTCTCGAGTTCGAGCAGGCGGCAGGCGGACTTGACGAGGCGGTTGACGCCCGATTCCGCCAGCCCGAGTTCGGCCAGAAAGAGGTCGCGCTCTTCGGCCGTCTCGAGTTCGGCGATTTCGGATTCGATTTTGGCGGAGACGACGAGCAGCTCGGCATCTTCGCCCTCGACCGAGCGGCGCAGGGCGTCGACGTAGGCATTGCCGTCGCGCGCCGAGGCTTCGTCGACGTTGCAGACGTAGAGGACGGGCTTGGCCGTGAGCAGGAACAGCTCGCGGGCGATGCGCTCGTCGTCGCGGCTGTCGAGGCGCACGGAGCGCGCGGGGCGGCCCTGCTCGAGGGCGGCCTTGTAGCGCAGCAGGACGTCGAGGGCGGCGCGCGCCTGCTTGTCACCGCCGGTCTGCGCCTGCTTCCTGATTTTGCCGATGCGCGAGTCTACGGTTTCGAGATCCTTCAGTTGCAGTTCGCAGTCGATGATTTCGCGGTCGCGCACGGGGTTGACCGAGCCGTCGACGTGCGTCACGTTCTCGTCGTCGAAGCAGCGGAGGACGTGCAGAATCGCGTCCGTCTCGCGTATGTTCGCCAGGAAGCGGTTGCCCAGCCCCTCGCCCTGGCTGGCGCCCTTGACGAGGCCGGCGATGTCGACGATTTCGACCGTCATGGGGACGATGCGCTCGGGATGGACGAGGCCGGCGAGCACGTTCAGCCGCTCGTCGGGGACGGTGATGACGCCCACGTTCGGCTCGATCGTGCAGAAGGGGAAGTTTGCCGCCTGCGCCCTGGCGCTCGACAGGCAGTTGAAGAGGGTGGACTTGCCGACGTTCGGAAGCCCTACGATGCCACACTGTAATGCCATTTTGTTTCGCTGTTTGGTTATTGCGGATGCAAAGATAGGGAAAAAAATGATGGGAAAATGAGAGAATGTGAGAATGTGAAAATTAGAGAATGAGACAATGAAGGGAATGGGGAAAAGCGTTGCGGCGGAACCTTGTTGTCCCGCAGAGACGTGAGGCATCGCGTCCCTGCACCGCCCCGCCGTCCCTCGCCGGGCAGGGGTACGGTATCCGACGTTCTCCCCTCCCTTGTGGGGAGGGGTCGGGGGAGAGGTGGGCCACGACATGCCCCCGCCGTCCGCAGCGCACGTTTCGGGCCGCTGAATTTCATGCCGGGGAGGGGAAAAAAACCGTCCGAGCCCCCGGATTTCATGTTTGGGGGTCAAAACATACTCGAAGTGACCCCGGAAATCGAGTTTCGGGTGTCATTTGCCCTTTCCGAGCCCCCGGAAACCGTGTTTCGGATGTCATTTACGCTTTCCGAGTGTCATTTCCTGATTTAGGTTGACTGTCTGTCAGCTTTATCGCGTAGAAGAGTTGACTCGGATTAATACTTATTCCTGATATTTGTTTACTTCAAATTATTATTCCTGATATTTGTT
>JAIRZY010000160.1 GCA_031266995.1 Tannerella sp. | reverse complement strand
GGCATCAAGATTCAAAATTCAAAGATTCGGTTATCCGTCAGGAAATCCGTTCATACAAAATGTCGTGCTCGCCGATAATGTATCGCAGCGAGCCGACGGCAATCAGGTCGCTCAGTATGTTTTGCGCCGTGACGCGCCGTATATGCGCCAGGCGACAGAATCGGCGGATATGAATCGAAGGGTGCGTATCGAGGTAGCGCATCAGTTTTTCCACGGGGCGGCTGAGTTGCAGCAGCATGCCCGCCGGGTTACTCTGTTTCTTCCACGACATCAGCAGCACCGTGTCTGCCAGCCTGTTCTCGTCCGCCACGCGGATATACGCCCGGTAGCAATCGTCCTTGTCCGGCGCCAGATGGGGCTTGTTCGTGCCCGGCTCCACGTGTATCTCCAGCACGCTTTTGCCGTTCACGTCCCATCGTCTGGCCGAAAACGGAACGCACGGCTTCGTATAGCGCTCTGCGGCTGCCTCGATCATGTAATATTCTTCATCGCCGTGAATGCCTGTGATATGCCCGTTGTCCTTGACGCCGATCAGCAGCCGTCCGCCGTCCGTATTGGCGAAGGCGCTCAGCGTGCGCGCGATCTTCCGGCAGTCGTTCACCTCAAATTTGAAGTCCAACTGCTGGTGTTCGCCTTGCGCAATCAATGTCTCGATGGGATGTATTCTTTTCATGCGTTTTAGAGATTCTAAAATTCAAGGATTTTAAAATTCAGTTATTCCGCCGTTCGGTCACCGTTTCGAAATAACGGATTGAGAAATCATTGAATCTTTGAATAATTAAATCTTAAAACGGCATACCTTCCGGCAGAAACGGCGGCGGGGGCGGCAATTCGTCGGGTTGTCCCTTGATGGTGCGCGACTTAAATTCGCGTACGGGCTGGTCGTCTTCGAGGTTCAGGAATTTTGCATGTTCGCTCCTGAAGCGCAGGAAGACGTCGCCCGTGGCGCCATTGCGGTGCTTGGCTACGATGATTTCCGCCATTCCGATAAGTGAATTGCCTTTGTCGTCTTCGTAGATTTTATAGTATTCGGGACGGTGGATGAAGCAGACCATGTCTGCATCCTGCTCGATGGCGCCCGATTCGCGCAGGTCGGCCAGTTGGGGACGCTTGCCTTCGCCTTTCTGTCCCGCCTGGTTGACGCGGTTTTCGATGCCGCGGTTCAACTGCGAGAGGGCGATGATGGGGATGTTCAGCTCCTTGGCCAGTCCCTTGAGCGAGCGCGAGATGATGCTCACTTCCTGCTCGCGGTTGCCGAAATACATGCCGCTGGCGTTCATCAGTTGCAGGTAGTCGATGAGGATGCATTTCACGCCGTGTTCGCGCACCAGCCGCCGCGCTTTCGTGCGCAACTCGAAAATGGAGAGGCTGGGCGTGTCGTCCACATATATCTGCGCGTCGTACAGGTCCTTGATTTTGAAGTCGAGCTGCTCCCATTCATAATTGTCGAGCTGGCCGTTTTTGATTTTCGTGGCCGGTATTTCGGTTACGTTCACAATGAGGCGGTTCACGAGCTGCACGTTGCTCATTTCGAGCGAAAACATGGCCACCGGCGTCTTGAAGTTCACCGCCATGTTTTTGGCCATGGACAGGACGAAAGCGGTCTTCCCCATCGCGGGGCGGGCGGCGATGATGATGAGGTCGGAGTTCTGCCAGCCCGACGTGATTTTGTCCAGCTCCGTAAATCCGCTGCTCAGGCCGCTCAGCCCTTCGCCTTTTCGGGCGTATGCTTTCTGTATCAGGTCGATGGACTGCTTTATAATCGGATTGATCTGGATGGCTTCATTCTTGATGTTTCGCTGCGAAATTCTGAACAGTTCGCCCTCCGCTTCCTGCATCAGTTCTTCGACATCGGTCGTTTCGTCAAACGCTTTACCCTGTATCATACCTGTATACCGTATCAGTTCCCGGGCAAGAAATTTCTGGGCGATGATGCGGGCGTGGTATTCCAGGTGTGCCGTACTGGCCACTTTGCCCGTGAGCTGCGAGATGTAGAACGGCCCGCCGACCGCCTCCAACTCGCCGTTTTTACGGAGCTGCTCCACGACGGTGAGCATGTCGATCGGCATCTGGCTGATGGCGAGGTCGACAATCGCCTGATAGATCAACTCGTGTATTTTCTCGTAAAATGATTCGGGTTTAAGTATCTCGCTGACTACGAAATAGGCGTCTTTCTCAAGCATGATTGCGCCGAGCACGGCCTCTTCAAGCTCGCGCGCCTGAGGTTGCAGCCGTCCCACGTCCGATACCTGTACGACGACGGGCGATTTCCGTCCCGTCGCTCTTGTCTGTTTTTCTGCCATAGTTTTTTTCTTGGGGAGACAAAAGTAGCAGTTTCCGGGCAGCCTTTTCGCCCGGAAACAGAAAACTTATCAACGATATATTAACCGCGTGTTGTCAGTTGAAAAATTCGTCCAGTCCCGAAGGCCGGTTGCCCGGCGGCGGCGTCTCCTCGTCCGGCGAGCCGCAGATATCGGTAAAGTCTTCGGGCATATCGAATTTTTCCGTTTCCAGATAGCCCAGAGTCTTGTCGGCATATACCTTCTGCATGAACATGGCGTAGATGGGCAGCGCCATGCTTGCGCCCTGCCCCTCGGCCATCCGGTCGAAGTGTATGGACGGGTCTTCTCCGCCGACCCAGCATCCTGCGACAAGGCTGGGCGTGAAGCCCATAAACCATCCGTCAGCGTTTTCCTGTGTCGTACCGGTCTTTCCTCCCATCGGCGCCTTGATGCCGTAGCGATAGCGTACGCGGCTGCCCGACCCGCCGTCGATGACGCCTCGCAGCATGTAGAGCATCTTGTAGGCCGCTTCTTCCGTCAGGACTTCGTTCATGGCGGGGGTAAACGAGGCGATTGTGTTGCCATACGAATCTTCGATGCGCGTGACATACAGGGGTTCGAGACGTATGCCCTTGTTTGTGAAGACGGTATATGCGCTCACCATTTCGCTTACGGAAATATCGGGCGTGCCGAGACACATTGCTACGACCGGGTCGATGTGGCCCCGCAACCCGTAAGAACGCAACATGCGCACCAGCGTGTAGGGCGAAAGGTGCTTCATCAGATAGGCCGTCACCCAGTTGGACGACTGCTGCAGGCCCCAGTAGATAGAGACTTCCTCGCCAACCCTGCGGGGACTCGCATTTCTGGGTGACCAGACGATGCCGTTTTCGTCAACCAGTTCCTGCGGGACGTGCAACATCTTGTCGCAGGGGCTGAAACCTTCGATCACTGCGAGCGAATAGAGGAATGGTTTCATGGTCGAACCGATCTGGCGGCGGCCTGTCGTCACCATGTCGTATTTGAAATAATTGTAGTCGATACCGCCGACGTATGCCTTGACATGTCCCGTGCGCGAATCCATTGCCATGAAACCTGTCCGCAGGAAACTCTTGCAGTAACGGATGGAATCAATCGGCGTCATGATCGTGTCGGTGAGGCCTTTCCAACTGAAAATCTGCATCTCGACGGGTGTGTTGAATGCTATGCCGATTTCGTCGTCATTCGCACCCGTCCTTTTGAGCGCGCGGTAGCGGTCGCTTTGACGGATTGCGCGCGCCATGATGCCTTCGATGCTTTCGTCGGATTCCGACTGTGCGAACGGCGCTTTTGCACGCCCCTGTTTTTCATTGAAAAACGAGGGTTGTAGCGTCTCCTTCATGTGTTCCGTGACTACCTCTTCGGCATATTGCTGCATGTGGGAGTCGACGGTCGTATAGATCTTCAGGCCGTCCGTATATATATCGTATGCACCGCCGTTCGATTTCCGGTTTTTGTTACACCATCCGTACAGCGGATTTTCCACCCACGCCAGCGAATCGTCGGAAAATTTTTGCGTCTGCCATGCCGCGTAGTCGCTCCTGACAGGTTTTTTTGCCGTCAGCGCCTGGCGGAGGTATTCGCGAAAGTAGGGCGCCGGTCCTTCCTTGTGGTCCAGCCGCGTGAAATTGAGCGTGAGGGGCAGTTCACGAAGCGAATCGCACACCGCCGTGGCGAGGAAACCGGCCTCTTCCATTTGCTTCAGTACCAGGTTGCGTCGCTCGATGACGCGCTGACTTTGACGCACGGGATTGTAGTAGGACGGATTCTTGCACATGCCTACCAGCGTGGCCGCTTCTTCGATTTTCAGATCGGCAGGCGTCGTGCCGAAATATACACGCGCAGCCGACTGGATACCGACGGCGTTGTAAAGAAAGTCGAACTTGTTAAGATACAGATTAATGATTTCTTCTTTCGTGTAGTAGCGCTCCAGACGGACGGCGATGACCCATTCGATGGGTTTCTGCAGCAGGCGTTCGATCAGCGTTTCCACGTGAGGCGAATACAACTGCTTGGCCAACTGCTGCGTGATGGTGCTGCCGCCGCCGCCGCTCCGTTGCATCAGGATACCGCGTTTCACGACCGCGCGAAACAATCCCTTCACGTCGATTCCGCAGTGCTTCGTGAAGCGCTTGTCTTCGACGGCAATCAGTGCACGCACCAGATCGGGCGACAAATCGTTATAACTTACATAGATGCGATTGTCCTTGCTGTACGAAAAACTCCCGAGCATCCTGCCGTCCGACGAAATGATTTGCGTCGCATACTTGTCGATCGGATTTTCGAGCTGTTCGATGGGAGGAACGTAGCCTATCGCTCCCGTGGATATGGCCGTGAAGATGCACACGGCACCGGTTATGCCCAGAAAAAAACATATCCAGATGGCATATATAATGTATTGTCGCCATTTGAGGGGGAAACGATTGCGCATCCGTGTCTCAAAATATTTTACGGGATTCGATTTGTCTTTGTCCATAAAATAATGAGGTCTTTACGTTGTTGCATTTCGATATGCCGCATCATCATCCGTTTCGTCCTCTTCGTTTTCGCGCGGCGCTTCCTTGACGAAGAAGGCGCTCAGTTCATATAGTCCGTAGAGGGGGAAGAACACGACGGACAGCGTAAACGGGTCGCCGCTGGGCGTAATGAAAGCGGCCGCAATCAGCAATCCGACAATCGCATAGCGCCTGTACTTCCGGAATAGCGACCGGTTTATCAGCCCAATCTGTGACAGGAGCCACGACACCAGCGGCATCTCAAAAATAACACCCATGATGAATACCATCATCAGGAAGTTATCCATATATGACTCGAGCGAAACCTGCGACGTGATCGCATCGCTCAGGTCGTACGTAGCCAGAAAGCGTAGCGTCATCGGGAATACAATGAGGTATCCGACGACGCATCCGATGAAAAACATGATGGTGCCGAAGAAAAACACCCAGCGCACGCTCTTCTGTTCGTGATCGTACAGCGCGGGGCGGACGAATTTCCATATCTCATACATTAGATAAGGAAACGTCAGCACCAGCGCCAGCCAAAATGACGACGACATGTGCGTGAAAAACTGTGTGGCCAGCTTGACCTGCACAATTGTAATCACGAACGTGTCGTCGCAAAAATCCGGTAGAAAAGGCAAACTGACAGCCAGATTGCACATCCACTGATACGTAATGAAGTCGGACGAGCACGGGGCCATTATCACATGGTCGAACAGATAGTAACGCATGGAAATGAATCCCCCGACAGTAAAGATCAGGAGTGCAAAAATGCAACGAAACAGTGTCCAACGCAGTTCTTCCAGGTGATCCCAGAAGGACATTTCATCTTGTGACAGCGGCATTTTGATTACTTACGGCTATCGGAATCGTCTTCTAACTTAATATCGTCTTCGATGCCTTTTACGCCTTCCTTGAAATTCTTTACTCCCTTGCCAATCCCTCTCATCAGTTCGGGAATTTTCTTTCCGCCGAAGAGTAACAGGATGATAATCGCAATGATAATAATTTCACTCGTACCTAAATTCCCTAAAAACAATAAATGATTCATACTATTCAGATTAAAAATAAACTTAATATTTAGGTGCAAAGATACGATTTGAAATTGATATAATCCTATTTTTTTAGCAAATATATTACTTTTGCACCGACAATAAATAAAATGAAGATTGAATGAAGGCATACGTATTCCCCGGACAGGGGGCGCAATTCGCAGGAATGGGTAGAGACTTGTATGAACAAAACCCTTTAGCCAGAGAACTTTTCGAGCAGGCTAACGATATTTTGAAGTTCCGCATCACGGATATAATGTTTGGCGGCAGCGATGAAGACCTGAAGCAGACGAAGGTCACGCAGCCCGCCGTTTTCCTGCATTCGGTCGTTGTGGCCTGCACGCAGGGAAGTGATTTTACGCCCGATATGGTTGCTGGCCATTCGCTGGGCGAGTTTTCGGCTTTGGTGGCGGCGAAGGCTCTTTCGTTCGAGGAAGGGCTGATTCTGGTCTCCAAGCGTGCCAACGCCATGCAGAAAGCCTGCGAGGCTACGCCGTCGACGATGGCAGCCGTGCTGGCACTGCCCGACGAGACGGCAGAACGGATCTGCGCCGACATCGCGGACGAAATCGTCGTCTGCGCCAATTACAACTGCCCGGGACAAATCGTGATCTCGGGAACGGAAGCGGGCGTCCAAAAGGCATGCGAGCAGTTGCTTGCGGCGGGCGCCAGGCGGGCCGTCAAACTGAGCGTCGGCGGCGCGTTTCATTCGCCGCTCATGGAACCCGCGCGCGTCGAACTGGCGGAAGCCATCCGCTCGGCAGCGTTTGGTGAACCGGTTTGTCCGGTGTATCAGAACGTGAGCGCACAGCCGGAGACGTCACCCGACGTCATCCGCCGGAATCTGATGGCGCAACTCACGTCGCCCGTGCGCTGGACGCAAAGCGTACAGCGAATGATTGCCGACGGCGCTACGCATTTCATCGAACTGGGGCCCGGCAACGTCCTGCAGGGCTTGGTGAAGAAGATCGATCCGAGTGTTCTGGCCGAAAGCTTGCAATAAATCATGAATCCGATCTACGACAATAATACGCTGGAATTTGTCACGGTAGCAAAGGAATTTTGCTCCATGCTGGAAAGAATCCACGAATACGACATGTTTTCGTTCGTCAACCATACGACGAAAATACTGCCCCTGCTCTACGTGAAGGCGGCGCTGCTGCCCGACGTCGACGAACCGGAAAATGCCGGGGTAGCGAGCTTCGTCACGGAAGAAGCGTACGAAGCGGCGCGTGCGCGCGTTACCGGCCTGCTGGGCGAACATGACAGCTATCTTGAGACGTTCATGCCCGACATGCAGTACAGCGACACCCCGATTATTGCGTCGATTTCGGAAAACATTGCCGATATCTACCAGAATATCGGCGACTTCATTGCCCTGTTCAGGCAGGGTTACGAAGAGACCATGCTGATTGCCCTCTCGCAGTGTTCCGGCAACTTCCGGCTCTACTGGGGGCAATCGCTCCTGAATGCGCTCAAGGCGCTTCACTCCATTCGCTATAACGAAGATATATGCCTGAAGAAAGAGAGATGAATTTTCAGCCGTCCATCACCAAGGAAGAAATCTCCGGCCTGCCGGTGGAGACGTATCTGGGACAGATCATTGTCGTCGACGACCTGCAGGCGGTGCCCGGAGCAATCGCGCATCTGACGTCGTGCGGCCCCGTCGGATTCGATACCGAGACGCGGCCGAACTTTACGAAAAATCAGCACCACAAAATCGCGCTGGTGCAACTGGCGCTGGCCGATGTGTGCTACCTGTTCCGCATCAACCATCTGGGAGGTTTCCCGCCGCAACTGGTTGATTTCATCAACGACGACAAGGTGGCGAAAGTCGGGCTTTCACTTCAGGATGACTTCCATGCCATACGCAAGCGCGTCGCCATCGAACCGGCCGGCTTCGTCGACCTGCAGAAGGTCGTGCCGGCCTTTGGCATTACGGACATCAGCCTGCAGAAGATATACGCCATCCTGTTCGGAAAGAAGATATCGAAAAAGTCGCGCCTCAGCAACTGGGATGCCGACACGCTGACCGCCGCGCAGCAACAGTATGCGGCGCTGGACGCATGGACCTGCCTGCAGATTTACAAGTTTCTGAACATATAATGAATATCTGCAAACTGTATCTTAAGCCCCGGAAAGAAGAATCGCTGTTGCGGTTTCACCCATGGGTCTTTTCCGGCGCGGTGGAGTCGGTGAGCGGACGGGTGGAGGAGGGCGAACCGGTTGAGGTGTATGACGCTGCCCGCCGTTTCATGGGCATCGGGCATTACCAGATCGGGAGTATCGCGGTGCGCATCCTGTCGTTTCAGCCCGCAGACATCGACCATGCTTTCTGGGTGCAGCGTTTGCGCGCGGCATACGACCTGCGGCGCACACTCGGATTGCAGGCGGACGGCAACGACACCTTCCGGCTCGTCTACGGCGAAGGCGACATGCTACCGGGGCTGGTCGTCGACGTGTACGGGCCGATGGCGGTCATGCAGGCTCATTCGGTCGGGATGCATCGCGCGCGGACGGTCATCGCCGCGGCGCTGAAAGAGACGATGGGCGATGCGCTGCAATGCATTTATTATAAGTCGGAAGGCACGCTGCCGTTCAAGGCGGCGCTCGGGGAGGAGAATGAATTTCTGCTGGGACGTGCGCCGGAAGAGGCGATCGCCGTCGAGAACGGATTGCGCTTCCACGTCGACTGGCAGAAGGGACAGAAAACGGGCTTCTTCGTCGACCAGCGCGAAAACCGCGCCCTGCTGGAGACGTATGCACGCGGTCGCTCCGTGCTGAACATGTTTTGCTACACGGGCGGATTCTCCGTATACGCCATGCGGGGAGAGGCCGGGGCCGTACACTCGGTAGACAGTTCGGCCAAGGCCATCTCGCTGACGGAAAAGAACGTCGAGCGGAATTTCCCCGGCGACGCGCGCCACCGGACATTCGTCGCGGACGCGTTCGACTTCCTCGGGAAGACGGGCGACGCATACGACCTGATCGTGCTCGACCCGCCGGCATTTGCCAAACACAAAGACGTGCTGCGCAACGCCCTGCAGGGCTACCGAAAACTGAACGCCCTCGCGATAGAGAAGATCAGGACGGGCGGCATCCTCTTCACGTTTTCCTGTTCGCAGGTCGTCGCGCGCAACGATTTCCGCCTGGCCGTCTTCAGCGCCGCCGCCCAGTCGGGACGCCGCGTTCGCATCCTGCACCAGTTGACGCAGCCGGCCGATCATCCGGTGAATATCTATCATCCGGAAGGAGAGTATCTGAAGGGACTGGTTCTGTATGTGGAATAAGTTAATTCAAAGATTCAATGATTCGATGAACAGCCGGGCGGTTGTTCGACATGCGCACGGGAAGGTGACGGTTTTGCGCATTGACGATACGGATACTCCGAAACAGTAACCAAATGACGGAATAACCGAATCTTTGAATCATTGAATCATTGAATCCTCTAATCTCAACTGCTCATGCATGGCTGCGGCAGCCCTGCGCCCGTCTCCCATGGCAAGGATGACGGTGGCGCCGCCCCGCACGATGTCGCCTCCGGCATACACGTTTTCCATCGAAGAGCGCATCGTGGCCTCGTCGACGACGATGGTGCCCCGGCTGCTGACTTCAAGGTCTTTGAACGAGTTAGGGATTAGCGGGTTGGGAGAGACGCCGATGCTGACGATTACTTCGTCGACGGCGATCGTTTCGATGGCGTTCTCAATGGGTGCAGGCCGGCGGCGACCCGATGCGTCCGGCTCGCCCAGGGCCATCTTTTGCAGGCGCATCTGCCGGACGCGCCCTTTTTCGTCGCCCAGATATTCGACCGGGCTGTGGAGGGTGAGAAACTCGATGCCTTCCTCGCGGGCGTGTTTTACCTCTTCGATGCGTGCCGGCATCTCTTCCTCGCTGCGGCGGTAGACGATCATGGCGCGCTCGGCCCCCAGGCGGCGGGCGGTGCGGACGGAGTCCATCGCCGTGTTTCCCCCGCCGATCACGGCTACATGCCGGCCGGTCAGGACGGGCGTGTCGCTTTCGGGATTGGCGGCGTCCATCAGGTTGACGCGCGTCAGGTATTCGTTCGACGACATGACGCCGATCAGATTCTCGCCCGGAATGTTCATGAAGTTAGGCAGTCCCGCTCCGCTGGCGGCAAAGATGCCCCGGTATCCGTCGGCTTTCAGGTCTTCGCCGGTGACGGTCCTGCCCGCGATGCAGTTGAGGATGAACTTGACGCCCATCTGCTTCAGGATGCCGATCTCCACGTCTACAACCGCATTGGGCAGGCGGAATGCCGGAATGCCGTATTTCAGCACGCCGCCGATCTCGTGCAGCGCCTCGAACACAGTCACGTCGTATCCCCGCCGCGCCATGTCGCCGGCAAACGACAGTCCCGCCGGGCCGGAGCCGATGACTGCCACCCGGATGCCGTTGGGCGCAGCCACTTCGGGCACGGAGACGTGTCCGCTTTCGCGTTCGCAGTCTGCCGCAAAGCGTTCCAGATAGCCGATGGCGACGGGTTCCTTTTTCATTTTCAGGTGTATGCACTGCGCTTCGCACTGCTTTTCCTGCGGACATACACGCCCGCACACGGCCGGCAATGCACTCGTTTCCTTCAGCACGGCGGCGGCTTTCAGGAACTCGCCGGCCTCGATATGCTTGATAAATTCGGGGATGCAGATGCCTGCCGGACAGCCGGTCATGCACGCCGGCCTGGGGCAGTCCAGGCATCGCCGCGCTTCCCGTATGGCCTGTTCGGGCGTCAGGCCCAGGTTTACCTCCTCGCTGTTATGGCTTCGGTATTCAGGATCAAGCTCGTTCATGCGCACGCGGGGTATGGCGGCGCGCTCCCTGTTTGTCAGGCTCCGGCGCAGCGCCTCGCGCCAGGGTTCGGCCCGCCGCGCGGCGATCAGTTCTTCGGTCGTCATGTATTTGTGTTCCTTATTGTTTGGTTTCAATATCGCGGTATGCATTCAGGCGCATCAGCATCTCGTCGAAATCGACCTGATGCGCGTCAAATTCGGGGCCGTCGACGCATACGAAGCGTATCTTGCCGCCCACGGTGATGCGGCACGCGCCACACATGCCCGAACCGTCGACCATGATCGTGTTCAGCGATGCCATCGTCGGTATGCCGTACTGCTTTGTGAGCCGGGCGACGAATTTCATCATGACGGCGGGGCCTATCGTCACGCACAGGTCGACCTTTTCGCGGAGAATCACGCTCTCGACGCCGTGGGTGACAAGCCCTTTCCTGCCGTACGACCCGTCGTCGGTCATCACGATCACCTCGTCGGCGCTTGCGCGCATGCGGTCTTCGAGAATGACCAGCTCCTTCGTGCGTGCGGCAATCACGACGACGACGCGGTTTCCGGCCCTGTAGAAGGCTTCGACGATGGGCATCAGGGGCGCAACGCCCACTCCGCCGCCGGCGCACACGACGGTGCCGACCTTCGAGACATGCGTCGCCTGACCCAGCGGGCCTGCCACGTCGGTCAGCTCGTCGCCCGCCTGAAGGTCGCAGATCTTTCGCGTCGATCTTCCTACGGCCTGAATAATCAGGGTAATCGTTCCCCGCTCCGTATCCGCGTCGGCGATCGTCAGGGGGATGCGTTCGCCTTTTTCGCCGGACTTTACGATGACGAAATGCCCCGCCCTGCGCGAGCGGGCTATCAGCGGGGCCTCGATATCCATCTTTACCACGTTTGCGGAAAGATATTCCTTGCTTACAATTCTGTTCATGATTTATTACAGGCAGTTTATTCAAACAGTCCTTCGTCGCGGACGAGCATCAGGATGGCCGAGTGTGGCACGATCATGTAGTTCTCGTCGTTGAACCTGATTTCGTATGCCACATTCTGAAGATATACAACCAGATCGCCTTCACGCACCTGCAGGGGCAGATAGTGCACCGTGTCGTCCTTCTTTTTCCACACTTCCTGTTCTTCCGTCTGCGTGGGCAGCGGATAGCCGGGGCCGGTCTTGATGACGTAGCCACACTGAATCTTCTCGCCCTGCTGCACCGTAGGCGGCAGATACAGCCCCGATTTCGTCTGGCTGCTGGGATGCCGGGGTTTGACCAGCACCTTGTCGCCCACCATGAAGAGGGTGTTTACGCCCTTCTGTTCAATAGATAACTGCATAATCGTCTTCTTTCGTTTTCGCGGTGCAAATATACGCGATAAAACTTATAATCCAAGAATCAAAGTTCAAAGATCGGGACGAATGCAGGAAAAAGACCGGACTTTCAGCCGCACGGGCGCTCCCGGAAGGATGTATGCCCTCGCTGGTTCGTAGACGTTGCCGTGCGGATCTGTTGGACGCCCGTCCAAACGCTCTTTGGACGCTC
Source organism: Tannerella sp. (assembly GCA_031266995.1). GTDB lineage: Bacteria > Bacteroidota > Bacteroidia > Bacteroidales > Tannerellaceae > Tannerella. The sequence continues at coordinate 1,389 of JAIRZY010000160.1, read as the reverse complement.
TTCCAAATGCTCTTTGGACGCTCTTCCAAATGCTCTTTGGACGCCCGTCCAAATGCTCTTTGGACGCTCTTCCAAATGGTCTTTGGACGCTCGTCCAAATGGTCTTTGGACGCTCGTCCAAATGGTCTTTGGATGAACGTCCAAATGGTCTTTGGATGAACGTCCAAATGGTCTTTGGATGAACGTCCAAATTGTCTTTGGACGCGAGGCGTGCGTCACGACACGGTCGGTACCCCGTCGAGCGTGACGGTACGGGGCGCTTTCGGTATGAACCCCACGCCATACGGCGCTCGGGATACTGCATAAAAAAAGAGACGCGAAGCATCGCGTCTCTACATGGAATCCCGGAATCTTTGAATCCTTGAATTTATATTATGGCACGATCACCTTTTCCGCCCATCCCGAACTGCCGGTGACGATCAGCGTGCCTTTGGGCAGGCGGCTGACGTCGAAGGTCGCTGCGTCCGCGGCTTTTTGCACCTGCAGGAGCAGGGCGCCGCCGACGGTATAGAACGATACCTGCTCGGCCGCCGGCGAACTGACCGTCAGCCGGCCCGCTCCGACGGAGACGCGCGGCGGCGCCGCTTCGACCTCCTCGCTGGCATCCGTTATCGAAATGTCTACCGCGCAGGCCGCCGTTTTCCCGCCATCCACCGTGATTACGCGGATGATGGTCTTGCCTTCGGCTATGCCTACCACCCAGCCGCCGGCTACCGTCGCCTTGGTGACGTCGTCGGACGCCCATATCACGTCTTTGTTCAGTATGTTAGACGGATAGACGGTGGCCGTCAACTGCTTGGTCTCGCCCGGACGCACCCAGAGCCTCTTGCTGCTCAGCGTGACGGAGTCGGGGCCTGCCGTGACGGCGGACTGCGTGATGGTGATGTATGCCGTGAGGTTACTGCCGCCCTTGAGCGTGACCCTTGAGCCGCGCGATATGTTCAGGCTGCTCGGCGCCACGCTGATGATGAACGTGCCGTCTTGCGAACCCGATTCGGTCGAGAGCGCCACCCAGTCCTTGTCGAGGTCGGGGACGCTCACCGCCCAGTTCACATTGGATGTGACCCTGACGATCGTCGCGCCGCCCACATGCGTGAAGGAGGCCGTGGTCGGCGAACATGTCATTGCTACGGCAGGTTCCTTTTGCTCTACCGTGACTTCTCTTGTCACGTTCTGGGGCGCATCAATGGTACTGATGGTGATTTTGGCTGTTCGCCTGTTGGCCACGGAGACGGTCTTGTTTTCCTCGGCCGTGACGGTGATTTCTTTCGAGCTGCTACCACCGTTACCGCTCGAGGGCGTCAATGTCAGCCACGATGCGGACGACGTCGCCGTCCATCTATAAGCGGTCGACACCGCCACTTTCTTTTCGCCGCCTTCCACATCGAA
>JAIRZY010000012.1 GCA_031266995.1 Tannerella sp. | reverse complement strand
CCCGCGGACAACGCTCCCGTGGCCGACGGCGCCCTGACGGTCGGCACCGCTCCCGGCGTCCTCGTCGTGGCGAACGGCCGCCCCGCGCCGGTCACGCTGCGGGTCTACAGCCTCGCCGGGGTGCTCGTCCGCCAGACGACCGTCCCGCCGGGCACGACGCGGCTGGCTGTCGCGACGGGGATCTATGTCGTTACCGATGGCGGTACATTCTACCAAAAGAGGGTGGTAACCCGTTAGAGGGAGGGTGTAGAGACGCGATGCATCGCGTCTTTGCCGCCGCCTCTCCCTGCGGGAGATTCGAAATTCAAGATTCAAGATTCAAAACAGCCTCCTGTTCCGGCATCCGCCTCGGAAAATACGCCCGAACAGGCACCGTCGCCGACACACCCCTCCCCTCCCTTGTGGGGAGGGTGTAGAGACGCGATGCATCGCGTCTCTACGGGCGCACCTGTGATGCAGCCGGATGCCGTACCCGTTATGGCACACCGGCAGCGTTCCCGCCTCTGTATCCTCTCCGTTCAATCTTGAATTTTGAATCCCTCCCCGCCCGGCCTGACGGGGTTACACGTGTGGGGATAAGCCTTTTTCTATTGATATGAATGCCCTGCGGGGGGTAACATAATTCATAATTTATAATTTATAATTTGTTTTTTGCCGTATATTTGCCGCAAAATTGAAATGAAGATATGAGGAAAACGCTGCAAACCGTCCGTTTCTGGATACGCAACGCGCGCCCGGCGGCGCTTCCGCAGAGTCTGCTGCCGGCCGTGCTGGCGCTGTGCATGGCGGCGGGGCGCGACGGGTTTTCGGTCCTTGCGGGCGTGCCGGCCGTCCTCGGCGTGATGGCGGGGCATCTGGGGATGAACCTGTTTGACGACTATTTCGACTACCGGGTCAAGGGCGCTGAATTTCGCGAAGCGATGGCGCGGAAGGGCTTTCGCGCGCGCATCGCCAAGTGTGCTTATATTACTTCGGGGCAGACGGATATGCGCCGGCTTCTGATCGCCTGCCTCGCCTTCGGGGCGGTCGCCGCTGCGCTGGGCTTTGCGGTGTGCCTCGTGCGCGGCGCGGCGGTGCTGTGGGTTGCCCTGCCTGCGGCTGCGCTGGGGCTGTCCTATTCGGGCTGGCCGCTGCGCCTGTCCTACCACGGTCTGGGCGAGATCGTTGTCGGCCTCATGTTTGGCCCCCTGCTGATGGGCGGCGTCTACTATTCCGCCTGCGGGCAGTGGGACGGGGCGGTGGCGTTTGTCTCCATACCCGTCGGGCTGCTCGTGGCCAACATCGTGTATACGCATTCCATCATGGACTGCGAGCCGGACGTCGAGGCGGGCAAGATGACTTTCGCCGTCCTGCTGAAGAGCCGCCGCCGCATGCTGGCGAGCCTCTTCGTGCTGCTCGCGGCGGCGTTTCTGAGCATCCTCTGCGGGGTGGTGCGGGGCTACCTGCCGGCGGCGTACCTGCTCACCCTGCTTGCGCTCCCGATGGCTGCGGGGCTATTCTGCCTGATGCTCGAATTTGTGCGCCACCCGGAAAGGAAGTTTTCGCCCCGCATCTGGATGGGGCCGATGGGCGACTGGACGCGCATGCAGGCGGCGGGGCTGGACTGGTTCATGATCCGCTGGCTGCTGGCGCGCAATCTGCTGGCGTTTTTTTGCCTGATTATTATTGTTGTGAGCTTTATAAGTAAATGACTGAATCTTGAATTTTAAATCTTGAATTATGCTTCCTTTGCTCTATCTTCCTTTGTGGTTTCTGCGCAGTGTGTGTTTTGGCGCCCGGAGGCCGCTCCAGACTGTGCTGTTCATTTCCGACAGGTGCAATCTGGCGTGCCGCCACTGTTCGATATACCGGTCTGCGAATCCGAGCGTCAAGACGTACGGCCAGATTCGCGAAGAGCTTGAATATGCCTGGCGCCTCGGCTCGCGCTTTGTCGATTTCGAAGGCGGCGAGCCGACCCTCTGGCGCGACGGCGACCGCGACCTGAACAGCCTGATACGCCTCTCGAAAGCCATCGGATTCTATTCCGCCACGATCACCACCAACGCCCAGATGCCGTTTGCCGGCTCCGAAGCCGACTCCGTGTGGGTCAGCCTCGACGGGCTGGGCGACTTCCACGATGCCATCCGCGGCCGCGGCGCCTTCGACCGGCTGGTGAAAAACGTCGCCGCCGCGCGCCATCCGCGCCTGAGCGTGAACATGGTGATCAACGCCGGCAACTACGCGTCCGTAAGGGAAACCGTCGAGTTCGCGCGCGACAGTCCTCACATACGCTCCATCTCGCTGAATTTCCATACGCCATACGCCGGCACCGAGCATCTCTTTCTCGACTGGGAGCGGCGCGCCGAAGTGATCGACCTGATCATCGCGATGAAGAAGGACGGCTATCCTGTGATGAACTCCGTGTCGGGCCTGAAGCTGATGAAGCACAACCGCTTCAGCCGGCAGTGCTGGGTGTCGAACTTTATCATGGCCGACGGCACGCGCCTGCCCGAATGCCAGGGCCGTGCGGCGGGCGTCTGCGACCGCTGCGGCCTCTCGATGGCCGGCGAGATGCATGCCGTCTTCAGCCTCAGGCCCGACACGCTGCTGGCCGGCATGAAGCTGCGCGTCTGAGGCGCGCGTGCCGCCTCAGTAGACGGCGCGGTACCACTCCAGCCGCCTGTACCACTCGTTCAGCTCGCTCAGCTGCGTTTGAAGGGGATAGAACGACAGCCCGGAGAAGTGGAAGACGGGGACGGGCGCCGCGTTGTCGGAGCAGTAGATTTCTTCCGTCGAGTAACATGTCATGACCGCCCGTTCGATGCTCGCCTTGAAGCGCGACCGCTGCACGTAGCTCGTCGTCTGGCTGCATATCACGTGGCCGAAGTCGAACAGCTTCGTCGGCGACGACTTCCAGAAGGAAAGCAACTGCCAGTTGGGAAGCGGCTCGCTGTAGCCGGCACCCATGCGGCTGGCGGTGGCGATTTCGCGCGTGATCTGCGCCAGTTCCTCCAGCGCTTCCGTTCTGACGACGGAGATGTTGCCATACGGATACTGATAGTCACGGTAGAAGAAATAGAAATTCCGCGCCGCGCCCTCGAGGTCTGCCGTCGCCGTGAAGAGGCAGGGCAGCACGGTTTTGTAGGGGATTCCGTAGCTCAGTATCTCCGACGGCGAGGCCATGATATAGTCCGCCTTGTTTCGCAGCTCGTATACGCACTCGATTGATGCCATGCTGCACGCGTCGAAGATCAGGAACTCGAACAGGCCGTCGGGCAGCGCGGCCGCCAGCTCGTATATCTCCATCCTGCGGCCGTTTTCCTCGCCGAAGGAGCGCTGGCGCGGAGCGTTGCCGTAGTCGGCCGGCAGCCACGACGTGGCGTGGCTCGAGAGAATCATCCCGTAGCTGCGGGCCGGATACATGTCGACGACTTCGCGTATGACCTGCCGCATCGTCTCGTGCGAAACGGCGCTCATGTCCGTATAATCGCGTATGTGACGGCGCACGGCTGCGCCGCCCGTGCCGCGCCTGATTTCGAACAGCTCGGCCTCCGACTGGCTGCCGGAGTAGAAGACGATCAGGTTGCCCCCGTTCAGGCCGCCCTCCGATGCAGCCTCTATCATCTCTTCGATATTGCGGGTCATGGCATAATCCAGATTGCTGGCCACCATGTAAACCAGCACCGTTCGCGGCGATACGGTGTCTACCCGCCTCTCCATGCTGCAGCCGCTCAGCCCCGCCAGCAGGGCAAGAAGACATGCAGCAACCCTCGTTCTCATCGTCATCGTCTCCATACGGGATGCAAAGGTAGTAAAAATCAGGATTCAAAGCGTCCGCCATCCTAAAATTGCATGGCCCGCCCTTCGCTTCCCGTCCCCCCGGAATCTTCAAATCTTGAATCTTGAATTTTGAATTACCCTCCCGAATGACTATATTTGCACCCCGTAACATCTTAATATGTTTTATTTATGGCAACAATAGAATTTAAGTATCAGGAACCCTTTCCGACAGGGAAAGACGACACTGAGTATTATCTGCTCACCCGCGAGCACGTATCCACATCCACGTTCGAAGGCCGCGAAATCCTCAAGGTCGAAGCCGAAGGACTGGTACGTCTGGCGAGCGCAGCGTTTCGCGACGCGGCCTTCCTCCTCCGCACCGCCCACCAGCAGCAGGTCGCCGCCATCCTCACCGACCCCGAGGCAAGCGAAAACGACCGCTTCGTCGCCCTCACGTTTCTCCGCAACGCCGAAGTCTCCGCCCGCGGGCAACTGCCCTTCTGCCAGGACACGGGGACGGCCATCATCGTCGGGAAGAAAGGGCAGCACGTCTGGACGGACGGCAACGACGCCGAAGCCCTCTCGAAAGGTGTCTTCAAGACCTACACGGAAGAAAACCTGCGCTATTCGCAAAACGTGCCCCTCGACATGTACAGCGAAATCAACACCAAATGCAACCTCCCCGCGCAGATCGACCTCTACGCCACGGAAGGCAGCGAATATAAATTCCTCTGCATCGCCAAGGGCGGCGGCTCGGCAAACAAAACCTACCTGTATCAGGAGACGAAGGCGCTGCTGAACCCCGACACGCTCGTCGCGTTCCTCGTCGAGAAGATGAAGACGCTCGGCACGGCCGCATGTCCGCCCTACCACATCGCCTTCGTCATCGGCGGCACCTCGGCCGAGACCAACCTGAAGACCGTCAAGCTCGCCTCGGCGCACTATTACGACGGCCTGCCCGCGACGGGCAACGAAGGCGGAAGGGCCTTTCGCGACCTCGCGCTCGAAAAGCAGGTGCTCGAAGAAGCCTGCAACATTGGACTCGGCGCGCAGTTCGGCGGCAAATATTTTGCACACGACATCCGGATCATTCGCCTCCCGCGCCACGGCGCCTCCTGTCCGGTAGGGATGGGCGTCTCGTGCTCGGCCGACCGCAATATCAAGGCGAAAATCAACCGCGACGGCATCTGGATCGAAAAGCTGGAAGACAATCCGGGACGCTTCATCCCCGAATCGCTGCGACGGGCGGGCGAAGGCAACGCGGTGAAGATCGACCTCAACCGGCCCATGCCCGACATCCTGAAGGAGCTGGACAAGTATCCCGTGGCCACGCGCCTGTCGCTGAGCGGCACCATCGTCGTCGGCCGCGACATCGCCCACGCCAAACTGAAGGAACGCCTCGACCGCGGCGAAGAGTTGCCGCAGTACGTGAAAGATCATCCCATCTACTATGCCGGCCCCTCCAAGACGCCCGCCGGCATGGCCTCCGGCTCCTTCGGCCCGACGACGGCGGGGCGCATGGACTCGTACGTAGACCTGTTTCAGTCGCACGGCGGCAGCCTGCTGATGATTGCCAAGGGGAACCGCAGCCGCCAGGTGACAGACGCCTGCATGAAATACGGCGGCTTCTATCTCGGCAGCATCGGCGGCCCGGCAGCCATCCTCGCCCTCGAGAGCATCAGGAAGGTGGAATGTCTCGAATATCCCGAACTCGGTATGGAAGCGATATGGAAAATCGAAGTAGAAAACTTCCCCGCCTTCATCCTTGTAGACAACAAGGGCAACGACTTCTTCACGCAACTGAAGCCGTGCTGCCCGGCAAAGCGGTGACAGGGGGTGAGAGCGCTGAAAGTCCCGTTCGTGGAGGCTCTGGACGGGTGCGACCTGTCCGGAGCCGCCGCCGTCTTCGAACTTCATGCGCGGCGCGCGAGCATTGACGTGCTGAACTGGGCGGCCGCCTTTCCGTACCGGCCCGTGGCCGTGTTCGACATCGCCCGCGGGGCGAAGGATCTGTATATCCACTACTTTGTGCGGGGCCTGTCGCTGCGCGCCGTGTCGGG
>JAIRZY010000180.1 GCA_031266995.1 Tannerella sp. | reverse complement strand
TTTGGCGAAATGGCCTACCAGCTCTGCGACGGATTCGCGATCAACACCGGATGGTTCACCGCCTCGGTTCACGTCAAGGGCGTGGTCAAAAGCCCCGTCGAACACTATGACCCCGACCGTCACACCATCGTATTCGAGTTTCATCAGGGCACGCTCATGCGCCGCGAAATCCCCGGCATCACGGTCGAGATTCTCGGCGTGGCCGACACCGACGGCAGCATCGCGCAGGTGGTCGACGTCAAAACCGGCTCGGTCAACAACCTGCTTACCCCCGGACGCAACCTGCGCATCAGCGGCAGCAGGCTGAAAATCGCGGGCGACGACCCGGCCGTCGGCGTCTATTTCCACAACGCGGACAAGGGCGAAGACGTGAAGGTCGACCCCACGGACGTCGTTGTCAACAATCCCTCGGAACTGATCGTCGTCATCCCCGATCTGGAAAAGAGTCTCACGTGGCAACTCAGGGTAGTCACGCAGTACGGCGCGGGCTTCATACTGAAAGCGCCCCGCACCGTCACGTTCGACCGGATACTGACTGTGTCATGACGGCATGTGCGTTTCCAAAGACCTTTTGGACGTTCTTCCAAATGCCTTTTGGACGGGCGTCCAAATGCTCTTTGGACGTTCTTCCAAACGCTCTTTGGACGTGCTTCCAAATGCCCTTTGGACGCCCGTCCAAAAGGGATTTGGATTCCCGTCCAAAACAGTTTGCAACGGATAATATCCGGTATACCAAATTAAGCCGGTAATTTACTATAATGAAACATCTGTTTACGATTCTGTTTTTTACAGTCGGCGTCCTGAATCTATATGCCCAACAGGACGATACGGTTAGAGTATCGGGCAACACAAAGAATACCTCTTACGCCAAATTTATAATCCCCTCTGTATTCATTTCATACGGAATTATTGCGAAAGGGGATAAACTGTTGAATGCGTTAGACAAAAGCACGCACAGCGAAATAAGCGAACATCTGACCGTTCACATCCCTGTCGACGACTATTCACAGTTTGCTTCGGCAGTTGCCGTATACGGGCTGAATCTCGCGGGGATAAAAGGCAGGAATAATTACCGGGACCTGTCCATCGTAATGGCTACATCTTATTTTATAATGGAAACTGCGGTATATACCGTTAAAAATACAACAAACATTCGTCGTCCGGACGGCTCAAACAACTGTTCATTTCCGTCGGGACATACGGCTACGGCTTTTGTGGGCGCTCATATACTGTACAGGGAATACAGAGACGTTTCGCCCTGGATTTGTGTCGCCGGTTATGCGGTGGCAACGGGAACCGGAGTGTTGCGCGTCCTGAACAGGAAACACTGGATAAGCGATGTCATTACCGGCGCAGGAATCGGCATATTGAGCGCGGAAGCCGGATATATGTTATTGCCCGCAATCCGTAACACATTGGGGATAACCGGTGAAAAGAGCCGTTTGCTGGTAAGTCCCGTAATAGGTGAAAATCAGTATGCGATTGGATTGGCATACACATTCTAAAAACATACGGGGCATTTGCCTGTCTTTTATTTAGCCGTTCCTTAAATAACGTCAGTTTGACCTAAGCAATTCTCTTCAGAGCAGTCATATCAATGATGTCGAGATTGAGGGAAGGCTTTTTGGGCAGGAAATTGTAGGATATAAGAGCCGAAACTACATTGTCGATGAAATTTTCGAAGCAGCGATGACGGGTGTGTTCGATTTGACACTGGAACGTCCATAGCGTCAATGCGCCAGACTATGCCGCGCGCAATAACCCTCGAATCTCACTCTCTCAGGAATCCCCTCCTCGCCACCGAGAAGCCAATCCCCACATGGTCGCCCAACAAATCCCCCCTGTCGCCCGCCAGCGTGACGGAAAACAGCCATGCACTGCGGCAACGATACGTGACGGTAGCTGCCAGCGAATGGGCGTGCAGTTTCTTCAGCGTGGGGGCGTATGGCGTGCCGCGACTTTCCACGGTCGAGCATCGCAGGCGATACGAAACATTCCCGGCCAGATCACCCTCGGCGCCTGCGTACCACGCCACGATGCGGTTATGCCGGAAACCAAGCTCGCCACTGCGATTGTATTCCGGCGAGATGAGCAACGGCGAACCCGTGCTCCGGTTGAAATACGACGCACCCGTGACATATTCGCCGTTATTGTAGTAATTGTCACCGCCGCCGCCGTAGCCCGGATACCGGTCATGGTCGAAATCAATGAAATGAAACGGCCCGCTCTGATTCAGCGTATAAAGCCGTTCGACGAGCACTCTGTTCAGCGCGCCGCGCCTGTGCAGGTTCAGTTGCACGCCCATCAGCCCGTCAAGCCCGTTATAGAACTCCATCCCCGAAGCGTCGTCGAAAAAATGCTGATAATACACGAGGAGCGAAGCCTCCGGTCGTTCGTATCCCAGCCCGAAATCGTACGTCCCGTAATGATTGCCCAGCACGTTGATCTGGTCGGAAGCCGTCGCGTCGCTTCCGCCCGACTGCCCCACCACCACCCGCACGAAATCCTTCAGCGAATGAGGCTGCACCCCCGCCGCCGGACTGGTCGAAACGCCTCCCCACTGCGCGACGTGCCGGATGCCGACAGTCATCGAAAACGGGAAATGGCCTTTCATATCTTTCATTCTGACGTAGACAGACTTGTGATGCCAGAGCACATCCCTGTTATAGTTCTGTTTCGTGCGCACAAACGACGTCAGATAATCCGTATCAAAAGAACGCCCCACGGCAAAATTCCCCCTGATTTGCAGCCAGTCGTTTGTCCACGGGACAGGCAGGAAGCGAGGCGCGTAAATATTGATTTCCGGTATCGGACGGGCGTTCGGCGAGAGCACCATATCACCGCTGCTCAGCGACGCGTCCGGCAGCGAAGCATGGTAGTCCGCTTCGTAATCCACATTCCCGCGACTCCCGACGCTGAGGTGCAGCAGCCGGCCATAAGCCACTTCCGCAAAAAGCTGCTGGACATATACGTTGCGGTATCGCGGCGTGGCAGCGACCATATCAATGCCGGCATGAAGCGAAAACTTGCCGCCAAGCGGTTGATAATGGTATACCTGCGCCTGCAGATAGCCGTTGTTTGCCTTCAGCGGTACGAGGCCGTAGCGATTGCTGACCATCCAGAACGGCGTCTGCCCGCCGGTCGAAAACGAGGCGGACGTGGATATATTATATAATGTACAGTCTAAAGGCTCTGTCGCCGTACGCTCCGGCCCGCCTCCGCCGCCCGTCTCCGCCAGAGACTGCGCATACCCTTCGAAAAAAGGCAGCACGCACAAACACTGTACAATCAAAAACCATCCGGGATGTCTCATACTGTTTCTGTTTTTTCCGTAAAACAACAAAACAATCAGGCAACAATACGCGTCGCGCATCGGCCCGAAAACTTTGTCTGCTGGAAAAATAACGAAAAAACAAAAAAACTATTGCAGGCAAAAAGAAAATAACTACCTTTGCCCCGCAAATTTTAAAACAATAATTTATTTATGAACAATTACGAAACCGTTTTCATTCTGACTCCCGTTTTATCTGATGTACAGGTAAAGGAAGCGGTAGAAAAATTCAAAAAAGTGCTCGGCGCAGAAAATGCCGAGATTGTGAACGAAGAAAACTGGGGCCTGCGCAAGCTGGCCTACCCTATTGAGAAGAAGACAACCGGTTCATACCAGTTGATTGAATTTAAGGCCAATCCTTCGACGATAGCCGTGCTGGAGACCCAGTTTCGCCGCGACGAACGTGTCATCCGTTTCCTGACCTTCAAGCAGGACAAGTATGCACTGGAATATGCCGAGAAACGGAGAAAATTAAAAGCATCTAAAGAAACAGTAAAGGAGGACTAAACAATGGCAGGCAACACGAATCAGTCAGAAATCAGATACTTGACTCCCATGTCGGTGGATATCAAGAAGAAGAAATATTGCCGTTTCAAGAAGAGCGGCATCAAGTATATAGACTACAAGGATCCGGAGTTTCTGAAAAAATTCCTGAACGAACAGGGAAAGATTCTTCCGCGTCGCATCACGGGCACATCGTTGAAATTTCAACGCCGTATCGCACAGGCAGTAAAACGGGCGCGCCATCTGGCTTTGCTCCCCTTCGTAACCGATTTGATGAAATAATTAAAGAGAGGAGACCTGACATTATGCAAGTTATTTTGAAAGAAGACGTAGCAAACCTGGGCTACACAGACGATATTGTAACCGTCAAGGATGGTTACGGACGCAACTATCTGATTCCGCAGAAAAAAGCCGTCATTGCATCCAAATCGGCCATCAGCGTGCTGAACGAAAACAAGAGACAGCGCATGCACAAACTGGAGAAAATCAAGAACGATGCCGTCGCACTGGCGTCCAAGATGGAAGGCATCTCGCTGACAATCGGGGCAAAGACAAGTTCTTCCGGCTCGATTTTCGGTTCCGTTTCCAACATTCAGGTTGCGGAAGAACTGACACGGCAGGGTTTTGAGATCGACCGTAAAATCATCCTTATCAGGGAACCTGTAAAGGAAGTAGGCAGCTACAAAGCCCTCGTCAAGCTCCACAAGGAGGTATTGGTCGAAATCCCGTTCGAGGTGGTTTCGGAATCCTGAAAAGCGTACGCTTACAGATAAAAGAACGCTTCCGGAAAACGCCCGTTTTTCAGAAGCGTTCCTTATTTTATCGCCCTACCGAAAACACGTGAATCTCCGAATCTTAAATTTTGAATTTTACTCCTGCAAGGCTTATTCTATCTCTATCCTGCACCAGACGGGATAATGATCCGAGAACGCAACCCTGTCGACCGTCGCCTCATACGCCTTGATGCGAGGCGTATGCAGGATATGGTCCAGCCTGAACCAGAAAAAGTTTTGATTGTAAGTGATTCCGATGCCATTGCCCGACTCCTCGAAAGCGTCGGTCAGCGTGCCGCGCACCGTACGATAGGCATACGAAATCGGCGTGTCGTTGAAATCTCCGCAGACGACGAGACGTTCATCTTTCAAGCCGTGTATCTCTTCGGCGACGATCTCGGCCTGTTCGGCGCGGATGTGGAAGGCCGAGCCGAGCTTGTGTTGCACCGTCTCGAGCAGGTTGTCGAACGTGTCAGTGTTGACATTGGTGATAAATTCGGTATATTTCGAACGGTCGCCCATTGTCAGTTTGAAGGATTCCAGGTGATTGTTCATGACGTAGGTGCGCTGGCCGTTGACGTCGATCTCGTGGACGGTCGAGCCGTTGAATGCGCTGTCGTAGCGCACCTTCCACGATTTCCGGATCGGATACTTTGAAAAGATACCCAGTCCGATCGTGTAGCGGTTGTAATTGATCAGCGGCAAGTTGTAGTAGTATGGGTACATGCTCAACGCCTCCAGTATCTTGTTTTCCGTAAGCACCTTTTGTGTTGACGCGCCCACCATGTACTCCTGCAGGCAAACGATGTCGGCGTCCGAATCAATGATGTAGCGGATAATCGGATTGGGATTATCTGCCGTATGATCCCGGTATCCGAAGCCCATCACGTTGTAGCTTAGAATCTTGACTGTATTACTTATCGGCGCTTTCGAGCGGAACGGATTGACCGGCACATAGCTCGTGACAGGTTTCCAGCAAATCAGAAAAGAGCATATCGCAATGAAAAAACGCATCCATTTGCGAAAAAACAGCCAGTAGAACAGGAAGAAGAAATTAATTATCAGGAAAAAAGGGAACAGCAGACCCAGGTAGGAAAAAAATACGCTCTGGTTCGGCGAAACAAGGTACGAGTAGGCTGCGACAATGAACAGCAGTGTCGCAACCATATTCAGTATCATCATGATACGATGTACGAACCTGAATCTGAACGGTTTCATTTTCTGCTTGCATTAAAAAGCGCGCGCTTTTCGTCGGCCGACAGGCTCTCGTAGCCCGAACGTTTCAGCTTGTCCAGTATCGCGTCCAGTTCTTTCATTTCCTCCTGCTTACGTGCGTTGTATTCCATGTCGGTTTCCGGCCGCCTGTAGGTTACTTTCATGCGTGGCCTGCGCCTGGTCAGGTTCACACACCGGTCAATCAGGCGGTTGACGAATGCCGTCAGGTCTTTTCCCTTCTGAAACTGCACGGCAAAAAGAATACCGAACAGCGCCCCCCCGATATGCGCAATATGCCCTCCCGCATTCCCGGACGTGATGGACAGTAAATCAATTAGCAGCGTAAACAATGCCAAGTAAATGAGTTTGACCTTCCCGATAAGAAGGAGGTTTATCTCATAGCTTTTCCGGTAGAAGGCGACAGCAAAAACGACAGCCATGACCGATGCCGAAGCGCCCATGAGCAGACTGTGGCGTGCCTCCCTGAAATAGGGAAACACGTTGTACGACAGCATGAACATCAGCGCCCCGGCAATTCCGCCCAGCACATATATCCCGCCCAGGTGGCGTTCGTTGAAAAACTGCAGGAATATTTTCCCGAACCAGTACATCCACAGCATGTTGAACAGTATGTGAATGAAATCGACATGCAGAAACATGTACGTCAGGATTGTCCACGGCTGACGGACAAATTCGCCCGGCAACGAAGGCATCTGCAGGTAACGAATAAAACCGCCGTCGTCCACGCCGAAAAGCGTCGCGGCAACAAGCGTCAAGCGAACGGCCAGAAACACGGATACATTGATGAATATCAACTTAGTCAGCACATTTCCCCGTGCATAGAAACGCTTTATTTTAATAAAAATATCGCCCATTCCCCCTATCCTGCTTTTTCCAGTACATAATCATGAAGAAGCCGAAAATCATCCCGCCCAGATGGGCAAAGTGCGCCACATTATCCCAACTGAAACCGGCAATGCCCATAATCAGTTCGAGCAATCCGTATCCAATCACGAAATATTTTGCCTTGATGGGAATCGGCACAAACATGATGTATAGCGGCACGTTGGGGAACAAAATGCCGAAAGCAAGCAAGATTCCGAACACCGCGCCGGACGCTCCGACGGTGACCAGATAATGCACGTTGGGATCGAAAGCAAGTTGCTCGGCGACAGTGATGTGATTAGCCGACGCGATGGCGTGTATCGACTGAAGCCACATCAGTTCCTGCGTCAGCGCCGCTCCCAGTCCGGTAACGAAGTAAAAGAGCAAAAAGCGCTTCGTACCCCAGGTCTGCTCAAGCACACGCCCGAACATGAACACGGCAAACATATTGAAAAACACATGCTCGATGGAGCGTGTGTCGTGCATAAACATGTAGGTAATGAACTGATAAGGCCGAAATTCCGATGTCCCCGGGAAGTGCAGTCCGAACAAGTCTACCATGTCAATATTCACTCTGCGCAGTGCAAGACTTGCCAGCCAACACAGGAAATTAATTATAATCAGATTTTTAGTTACAGGCGGTATACTGCTGAAAAAACCTGTATGCTTAAACTGTTCCATTCTTCTGTTTTGAGGCAAAAATAAATCATTAATTCTGAACAGGCCTCCCAAATTTCTGTAAAAATGTCAAATTTTGATAAAGAGAATAGATTTTGACGGGTCAGTTTATATATATCACACAGGGAGTGGGCATGCCGTCGAATCGGCGAGAAAGAGAAAATGATCAATGTGGAAATTGAGAGTGAAGGCATTTGACTTTTCAAAAAGGTGTAAGATTGCTTCTTCTAAAAAATTCAGGTGAGGGTTCGGATCATCGAAATCGGGAATACTGAATGGTATTATTTGACAGGACCTTTTTCATTACCGTCTTATTTTTACACGTCACGACCAGTCCATTCTCATATTTCTCTCCCCTCCCCGGACAGCTTTGTTTGATAAAATAGCTGTTTTGATAAATAATTTATTTACTTTATATCTATAAATCAAAATTATCAGTATATTTGATGCGATTTGCGTGGACGTTAAAAGCATAATTATGAATATATTAATAAAACCGAATGGTATGAAAAAGTTTATTTTGGCATGTATGACAGGCACGTGTATTTTTCTATGCGTGGAATATTCTCACGCGTCCGTGCCGGTAAAGAAAGACACGACATCCCGCAAGCACAGCGGGATAGAACTGAGAAATGCATACGACGATCCGATACTCGGCGGCCCCAGCGCGGCTTATCAGCCGGTACGTCCGGCGACGCCGATAACCGGCAGTATCTGGGTAGACCGGAATACGGCAATTCACAATTACACACCGACGGATTTAGTCCGCCGTATCCTGCTGAGTTCAAATACGCCTATGGATCAGCAACGTATCCAGAACGTGGAACATAGTGGCTGGAACTGGAACGAAACGGGCAAGCAGTGGCAGTCGGTCGCGCGCGTTCCCGATAATAATGTCTGGGGGAAAGCTGCAAATCCGGGACAGCCGGGACAGGGAGGCGTAGTCGCGACCTATGCACCGGACGAACGTTCGCTGGTATACTTTGAGAATGGTGGAAATGCCGGATTTGAATTTGACAAAGGCCTGTTAATGGGGACAGGGCCCGTGTTGATGGCAGAAGGGCCAAACGTGACCAATCACGGCATGAACGACGGCATGACGAACCACAACGCGACGCATCCATCGCTGCAAGGTAGAAACACAATGCATGGTGTTGAGGAATTTGGATCCGGGACTTATTTTAACCCCACCCTATTGCCCGGAAGCGGCATATATTATCGCAAACACGAGCCAAACGGCCCGTGGAACCCGAATCAGTCGTTCGATCGCGACCTCGACGCCCTGACGCAAGACGGTGTCATGTGGACAACGGTAGGCTCCACGCTCGAATTTGACTTCCAGCCTGCCGTAGGCAAGGCGACGTTCGACTACGTTTTTGCCAGCGACGAATATCCTGAAGGCGTATATTCGGCGAATGATATTTTCGGCTTCTTCGTAACCGGCCCCTATGATTCGCCGCCGGGAAGCGATATCGAAAGTACCTCGGCGAGTCCGACACTCGCCAATCCCACCACACTGACCGAACACACATATAGCGACAGCGTCTATTACCGATACAACATCGCCCGCCTGCCGGACAACAATCCGGTGGGAATCGACTATGTGAACTGGGGTATTCCTACAGCAATGTACACGTTGACGATGACAACAAATCCTTTCAGTGTAACGACTCCGGCACATTATCACGATGCACGGCTCGACACGATGTCTTATGCCTATGCCGCAGCCACATACCGCTCCACGTCAGGCTATGACCCGACGCCCGGAACAGCCACCCAGTTCAACATTGCCAATAGCGTGATGGGCACGACATACTATCATATCCCGACAAATCCTCATCTGTTTCGTTACAACCATGTGGGAGAAAACATGATGGAGTATGACGGATTCACGGTTAAACTGCAAGCCGTTGCCGACAAACTCATCCCCGGCAAGTGGTATCACCTGAAGCTGGGCGTAGCCCAAACCGTGCAGAAAGACAATACAACCTCGTATGTGCTCGACAATAACCACGGCTCAGCCGTTTTTCTCACAAACCTCGAGCTGGGCACGGTCAACGGTAATTTGAATACGCCTTATATGAAGACATCATTTGATAATCTGGGCGTTGACAATAATGGAAACCAATTCCTGTATGAAGGTTGCGACGAATGTGTCATGACGCTGAAGTTTGATTCGATTGCAGCCGAAAACCGGTCGACCGTAGAAATCACATACATTAATATAAACAGTTCCGCCGTACAGGATGTTGACGGCCGGAAACTGTTTTCCCAATATACAACCCAAGTCGATTCAATCATGCTAACGGGAAAGTCGGATACGCTTCGTCATTACGGATTCAAATTGTCAACCGATTATCCCGGATATGAAAACGGGCAATATGTGGGTATCATCATCCGCATCCCCGGAGGCGGGATAGATACGGTCTTTTATTCGCCTCTGTACCGGCATGCCGTTTATACTCCCGAATACAAAGCGCCCACAACGAACTATGCCGGCAAGCTGGAATTGCAAGTCCGCGACGGCTCGCCGCAACTGCACCGCAGCATGACCGGCGGGCTGAGTTGGGAGCCTGCATCAAAGCCGTTCACCTCCAGTCAGATCGCGTCGATCGAGGAGGAAGGATTTATCCTGATGCGCGAACCGAATACCTGCTTTGTAATTGATACCGTCTGGATCAGGCATCCCTCAAGCACAAAACCCATAATCCGCTCTGTTATTTTGCCTCAAATCGACGGCATAATGATCGACCCCGCACCGGGTGAATACTTCGTGGACAGTCGCGACGATTTCACCTTTACCGTTACGCCGATCGGGCGAAACGCCAGCCGGGAGCTGACCGTGGCAACAGACCGCCGACTCCTGCCTGACAACGAGGGTGTGAGCCTGGTCAATGTGCGAGACGGCTCATATGTATTCACCATCCATTACATACAGGAACCCGTCATCATCTCGATAAATCTCTCAGGATCGACGGTCTCCGCTGAAGAAATCGAAAACGGCAATGCCGTATGGACGGACGGGCGACAGTTGCATATCACGGCGTCCGAGCCGGGCATCGCTACCATATATACATTGAGCGGCACGGCATACAGAACCATTTCGCTTTATGCCGGCGATTCGACCGTAGCGACATTGCCGGACGGAGTATACATCGTTTCGTTCAACGGAAAAAGCTACAAGGCGGTTATACATTGATTCCGCGGTTCACGGATTCAACAGTTTGAAGAGTCCCGGGCATTTCGAATGTCCGGGATTTTTTCTGTTCGCTCCGGTTGTCGTTATCCTGTCCGAATATTTAAAACAATACAAATACTGAAAAATTTCTCTAATCGCTCTCTTTGTTTAAAAAAATGCAGTATTTTTGTACCTTTGAAGGCGAAGGTGCCTTTTGATAGCTAAAAATCGACAGATAACAAGTAATTATAATTCTAAACGTTTAATTTTTAATAAAATGGCAAAATTAGATTTAAGTAAGTATGGCATTTCAGGTGCCACTGAGATTGTGCACAACCCTTCTTTCGACGCGTTGTACGGCGAAGAAATGAAACCCGGTTTGGAAGGCTTTGAAAAAGGTCAGTTGACCGAACTCGGCGCAGTAAACGTAATGACAGGCGTTTATACCGGCCGCTCTCCGAAAGACAAATTTTTCGTTTTCGACGGGACAACAAAAGATACCATCTGGTGGACGTCGGACGAATATAAAAACGACAACAAGCCCGTTTCCGTCGAGAGTTGGAAGGCATTGAAAGATATTGCAACCAAAGAATTGTCGAACAAGAAACTGTATGTAGTAGACGCTTTCTGCGGTGCGAACGAGAATACACGGCTGAAAATCCGTTTCATCATGGAAGTAGCATGGCAGGCGCATTTCGTGACCAACATGTTTATCCGCCCGTCGGCTGCAGAACTTGCCAACTTCGGTGAACCCGACTTCGTCGTCATGAACGCATCCAAAGCAAAAGTGGAGAACTTCAAGGAGCTTGGACTGAACTCCGAAACGGCGGTTGTGTTCAACCTGACCGAAAAGATTCAGGTCATCCTGAACACGTGGTACGGCGGCGAAATGAAAAAAGGGATGTTCTCGTACATGAACTACCTGCTGCCGCTCAGAGGCGTCGCCTCGATGCACTGCTCGGCCAATACCGATCTGCAGGGCAAGGAGACGGCGATTTTCTTTGGCCTGTCCGGTACGGGAAAGACGACGCTGTCTACCGACCCGAAGCGTCTCCTCATCGGCGACGACGAGCACGGCTGGGACGACGACGGCGTCTTCAACTTCGAAGGTGGCTGCTATGCCAAGGTCATCAACCTGAGCGCCGAAGCCGAGCCGGACATCTTCAACGCCATCAAGCGCGATGCATTGCTCGAAAACGTCACCGTCGACGCGAACGGCAAAATCGACTTTGCAGACAAGAGCGTGACGGAGAATACGCGCGTGTCCTACCCGATCAATCATATCAAGAACATCGTCAAGCCGATATCGAAGGGCGACCATGCGAAGAAAGTGATTTTCCTCTCCGCCGACGCATTCGGCGTGTTGCCCCCGGTCTCTATCCTGACGCCGGAACAGACGCAGTATTACTTCCTGTCCGGGTTTACGGCGAAACTTGCCGGAACGGAACGTGGCATCACGGAACCGACGCCGACCTTCTCGGCCTGCTTTGGCGCAGCATTCCTGTCGCTGCATCCGACGAAATACGGCGAAGAGCTGGTAAAGAAGATGAAAGTATCCGGCGCAACCGCCTATCTGGTGAATACCGGCTGGAACGGTTCGGGCAAACGCATCTCCATCAAGGATACGCGTGGAATCATCGACGCCATCCTCGACGGTTCGATCGACAGCGCGCCGACGAAAGCCATTCCGTATTTCAACTTCGTCGTTCCGACCGCATTGCCGGGCGTAGATCCCGGTATTCTCGACCCGCGCGACACGTATGCCTGCGCTTCACAGTG
This sequence comes from Tannerella sp., assembly GCA_031266995.1. Lineage (GTDB taxonomy): Bacteria > Bacteroidota > Bacteroidia > Bacteroidales > Tannerellaceae > Tannerella. Next base: position 3,097 of record JAIRZY010000180.1, on the reverse strand, counting down.
GGAAGAAAAAGCGAAAGACCTTGCCGGACGTTTCATCAAGAACTTTACGAAGTTCACCGGAAACGACCTCGGAAAGTCGCTGGTCGATGCAGGCCCGAAGTTGTAACATAATACTGTAATAAGGCAGAAAGAAAGAACGTGGGGCCGACCGGGTCCTGCGTTTTTTTTGCGAAATCATGTGATACTGCATGCGACACGGTGTTGTGCATTGACGCGCCGGATAAGCCAAGTAATCGAATGACTGAACAGCTTAATTTTAAAACCTTTGATTTTTTGAATACCGGACTTTTTGAATCTTTTTATCCGGGCACAAAAGCGCGCCAAGCTCAGTATGGATAAATTTTACCATAAAAAACAAAGGGATATTAATTAATGTTTGTATCTTTACCGCGAATTTCATCTGTTAGTGGATACTCGATGTGGAAAAAGTATATATATCTGTGGATAGCCCTGGCGCTGCTTACCTCGTGCAATGAGAAGGTGGCATATCAGGTAAAAATCGACCTCGACAATCTGGCCGGGCAAACGCTGTATGTCGTATTCGAATCTGCCGACCTGAAGTTGGTCGACACGCTCGCGTACGACGGTGACGGTGCATGCACAGTCACTCAGCCGGTGGAAGGCTTTCGTACCTTCACGCTGTATTACGGCGATCAGGCGCAGTGGATCACGGCCTACCTCGAACCGTACGAAAAAGTGACGGTCACGGGCGATGCCGGCTATCCGCAGACGGTTGAAATCAAAGGAGGCGAAATCAACGAGATGCTCTCTCTCTTCAAAAAAAGCGTCGCGCCGCTGCTGAAAGAACAGGCCGACCTCATGCGCAACGATTCCGAGAAAGGCGAAATGGCGAACAGCGGAAACACGTTGCGCCTGGCCAATATCAACCATGAACTCAATCAGCAGGCCGAAGCCTTTATCCGGAAATATCCCAACAAAGAAGTGTCTGCCATCCTTATCAGGGACTATTTTTCCGATTCCGAAAATCCGCAGTTTACGGACGAACTCCTGTCGGTTCTCGACGCGCAACTGGATGATTTTTACGTTGTGAAAGAGTTGAATGCGTTCAGCCGGAAAGCCCGTAAAACCATCATTGGCGCACAGGCGCCCGACTTCGAAGTGCGGGACATTTACGGGAAGACATACAGCACGGCATCGTTCGGGAAAAATTATTATGTCGTGGCATTTGTCGCCATGTGGAAAGACATGTGCCACACGAAAGATCTGTTTCTGGACGAGCTGATAGAAGCCTTTCCCGAAGACGCGGTCAGCGTTGTACTGGTCTGCCTCGACGAAAATCCGGAAGAGATACGCAAGGCGACGGTGAACGACGCGGTGCGGTGGAACGTCGTGACGGATTCGGCCGGACAGGCCATCGAGATGATTGATGCATACAATGTAGTGTCGATTCCGCGGTGCTACCTGATCGACAGGAGCGGGAAGATTGTGTTGAAAACGGATAACGGAATCGAACTGAAGCGAACTCTGGACGAGTTGATTCCGGTAAAATAAAGACGTCTCTTATGCTGGTCAAAACTTATGCGGCGGCCGTACAGGGCATTTCGGCTACATTGATTACGATCGAGGTCAGTTGCACGAAAGGCATCCAGTTTTATCTTGTGGGCCTGCCGGACGTGGCGGTGCGCGAGAGTCACGAACGGATTATTTCGGCCCTGCAGGTCAACGGGCTGAAATTCCCGCGCTACAGGATTGTGATAAACATGGCGCCGGCTGACATCCGCAAGGAAGGTTCGGCATACGACCTGCCGCTGGCCATCGGTATCCTGGCGGCCGCCAACGAAACGGGCCTGAATACGGAAATGCTGGATCGCTACATGATGATGGGCGAACTGTCGCTGGACGGCAGCCTGCAACCGGTCAAGGGCATGCTGCCCATTGCCATCAAGGCGCGCGAAGAGGGTTTCAAGGGATTGATCGTTCCCAAACAAAATACGCGTGAGGCGGCGGTCGTCAACAATCTGGATGTATACGGCGCGGAAAATATCAGGGAGGTAATTGATTTTTTCTGCGGGAAATGTGAGCTGGAAGCTACGGTCGTCAATACGCGTGAAGAATTCTACGCCCGTCAGCAGCAGTTCGACCAGGATTTTTCGGAAGTGCGCGGGCAGGAAAGCGTCAAGCGGGCGCTCGAAGTCGCGGCGGCAGGCGGACACAACATCATCATGATCGGTCCGCCGGGAAGCGGCAAATCAATGATGGCCAAGCGTCTCCCGTCCATACTGCCGCCCCTCACGCTTCAGGAGGCGCTCGAGACGACCAAGATCCATTCGGTCGCGGGAAAGATGGAGAAAAACACGTCGCTGCTGACGCAGCGGCCTTTCCGTGCGCCGCATCACACGATTTCGGACGTGGCGATGGTGGGCGGCGGAGCGTTTCCCCAGCCGGGCGAAATCAGTCTGGCACACAACGGCGTGCTCTTTCTCGACGAACTGCCCGAATTTACCCGCAACGTGCTGGAGGTGCTGCGCCAGCCGCTCGAAGACCGGTGTATCAGGATTTCGCGCGCCCATTCTGCGGCCGACTATCCGGCAAGCTTCATGCTGGTCGCGTCGATGAATCCCTGTCCCTGCGGATATTACAATCATCCCGATCGGCAGTGCCTGTGTCCGCCCGGAACCGTTCTGAAGTACATGAACCGCATTTCGGGGCCGCTGCTGGACCGCATCGACATACAGATCGAAATCGTCCCCGTCCCCTTCGAAAAAATATCCGAGCGGCGACCGGCGGAATCGAGCGAGTGCATTCGTGAACGCGTCATTCGCGCACGCGAGATTCAGAGCGCACGTTTCGCCCCGGATCCGCAGACGTACTGCAATGCGCAAATGGAGTCGAGGCAACTTCACAAGCATGTCACGCCCGACGAAGCCGGTAACGCCCTGCTGAAAAATGCCATGCAGAAATTCAGCTTCTCCGCGCGTGCACACGACCGGATACTGAAAGTCGCGCGCACGGTTGCCGACCTCGATGATTCGGCCGACGTGAAACCGCATCACCTGATGGAAGCGATCAGTTATCGCAATCTCGACCGCGAGACGTGGGGGATGTGATTTGAAATTCAAGATTTAAGACTCGCCTG
>JAIRZY010000176.1 GCA_031266995.1 Tannerella sp. | reverse complement strand
GCTGCGGCGAGCTGCTGCTTGAGCGCTTCGTGGCGGGTGTAGAGGGTGGCGTCGGCGGCGCCTGCGGGGGTTGACATGCGGGTTTCGATGTCGGCGATGTCACGCTCGAGCTGCGTGATCTGATGTTCCGTTTCGGCGACGAGCTTCTCCAGCCGGCGGACGGTGCGGTTCTGTTCCTTCTGTTCTTCATACGAGTGCCTGGACGAGAGGAGGGGCGTCTTTTTCCCGTCCGGGGAGGCGGATTCCGGCTCTGCGGGCGCGGTGCGTTCCAGTTCGCGGAGGTTTTCGATCTTCTTCCTTTCGAGAAAGTCATATATGCCGCCAAGGTGCTCGCGGACGCGCTTGTGTCCGAATTCAAAGACCTTGTCGACCAGGCCGTCGAGAAATTCGCGGTCGTGCGAGACGACGATCAGCGTGCCGTCGAAGCTGCGCAGCGCGTCTTTCAGTACGTCCTTCGAGCGCATGTCGAGGTGATTGGTCGGCTCGTCGAGGATGAGCAGGTTGACGGGTTCGAGCAGGAGGCGGATCATGGCCAGGCGGCTGCGTTCGCCGCCCGAGAGGACGCGTACCTTCCGGTCTGCCACTTCGCCGCCGAACATGAACGCACCGAGGATGTCGCGTATGCGGGTGCGTATGTCGCCCTGCGCGACGCGGTCGATGGTGTCGAAGACGGTCGCGTCTTCGTCGAGCAGCTCGGCCTGGTTCTGGGCGAAGTAGCCCGTGCGGACGTTGTGTCCCGTCGTCAGCGTGCCTTCACAGTCGATTTCGCCCATGATGCATTTGATCATTGTGGATTTGCCCTCGCCGTTTTTGCCGACGAAGGCCACCTTGTCGCCGCGGTGGATGGTATACGTCGCGCCGGCAAAGACCAGATGGTCGCCGTATCGCTTCGTGAGGCCGTCGGCCGTCACCGGATAGGAGCCGGAGCGGGGGGCGGGCGGGAATTTCAGGTGCAGGGCGGAGGTGTCGATTTCGTCGACCTCGATGCGTTCGATCTTCTCCAGTTGCTTGATGCGCGACTGCACCTGTACCGACTTGGTGGGCTTGTAGCGGAAGCGCTCGATGAAGGCCTCCGTGTCGGCGATTTTCTTTTGCTGGTTGCCGTAGGCGCGCAGTTGCTGCTCGCGGCGTTCGCGGCGGAGGTTGACGTATTCGGAGTAGCGGACGCGGTAGTCATATATTTTCCCCAGTTCGATTTCGAGGGTGCGCGTCGTGGTGTTGTTGATGAAGGCGCGGTCGTGCGAGACGAGGATGACGGCGCCGCCGTGCGTGGCGAGGAAGGATTCGAGCCACTGTATGGACTCGATGTCGAGGTGATTGGTCGGCTCGTCGAGCAGCAGCACGTCGGGCCTGCCGAGCAGGAGCTTGGCCAGCTCGATGCGCATCCGCCATCCGCCGCTGAAGGTGGACGTGGGGCGGCCGAAGTCGTCGCGCGCAAAGCCCAGCCCGGTCAGCGTACGTTCCATCTCGGCGTGCCGGTTCGCGCCGCCTGACATGCGAAACTGTTCCGTGAGGAGCGTCATGCGGTCGATGAGCCGCCGGAAGGCATCCGAGTCGCAGTCGGTGCGCCGGCTCAGCTCGTCGTTGAGGCGGCCTATTTCGTCTTCCATCTGCCGTATGCGGTCGAAGGCGCGTTCGGTTTCGCCGATGACGGTGCGCGTGTCGGCGAGCTGCATCTGCTGGGGCAGGTAGCCGACGGTCGTCCCGCGCGGTATGCTGACCGTGCCCGCGGTCGGCGCCTGCTGCCCGGCCAGGATTTTCAGCAGCGTCGTCTTGCCCGCACCGTTGCGGCCTACCAGCGCGATGCGATCCTTCCGGTTGACGGTAAACGCAATGTCGTCGAACAGCGTGAAACCGCCGAAGTCGACGCTCAGGCTTTCTATTGAAATCATCTTTCGTCTTTTGAATGAGACGGCAAAGGTAGGGATTTTATTCGGAGATTTGAAAAGACCGGAGATTTGTAAAGATCAGCAATTTGTAAAGACCGCCGTCTACCGCGCGCAGGCTAAACACCGGACACAAGGTGACGGACGAACAGGCGGACGGTTACGGGACGCGTAACCGGGCGGTTATGGGGTGAGTAACCGAACGGTTATGGATCGAATAACCGAGCGGTTATGGGGCGAGTAACCGGACGGTTTCGAGGCGCACAACCGAGCGGTTTCGAGGCGCGAAAGCGGGCGGTTTCGAGATGCGAAAGCGAGCGGTTTCGAGATGCGAAAGCGGACGGTTTCGAGACGCACAACCGGGCGGGTGTGCGGTTATTTGCAGATTTCGCCGTATATTTGCACCCGCACGCCGGCTGTCCGCGCGTGAAAACAGAATGAAAATGAAACATCCCGAAGAAGAACTGAAAGCGCTGGGGCGCAGGGTCGAATATACATCGCACTATGCCCCGGAAGTACTGGAGGCGTTTGAAAACCGGCATCCGGAACGCGACTACCGTGTGCGCCTCAACTGCCCGGAGTTTACAAGCCTGTGCCCGATTACGGGGCAGCCCGACTTTGCCACCATCCTGATCGACTACATCCCCGACCGGCGGATGGTCGAGAGCAAGAGTCTTAAACTGTATCTGTTCGGGTTTCGCAACCACGGAGCGTTCCATGAAGACTGCGTCAACGTGATTATGAACGACCTCGTCCGGCTGATGGACCCGAAGTATATCGAAGTCACCGGCCTCTTCGTCCCCCGCGGCGGCATCAGCATCCACCCCTGCTGCAACTACGGGCGTCCCGGCACGAAGTATGAAGCGTGGGCCGAGCGGCGGCTGCTCGAACACGGCTGACGGCACGCGCTCGAATCTTTCGGACTTCCGAATCTCCGAATCAAAAAAGCGCTATCTTTGCCTGCCGAATCAAGCATAAACAAATAAACGCAAACGATATGAAAGCAAATTTGAGTTCAAAAATAACCCTGACCCGCATACCGAAACGGTTCTACCACCCCGAAAACGCCTACGAGCACTCCGTGCTGGCGCGATTCGAAAAGATGCCGACCTACATCTACGAGTCGATCGACGAAGGCTCGGTCATCCTTGCCAACGAAATCGCGCTGGAGATCAGGAAGCGGCGGCAGGAAGGGCGCAGCCTGACGCTCGCCATCCCCGGAGGCCGCTCGACGCGCCGCGTCTTCGAGGAATGGATCGAGATGCATCGCGCCGGCAAGCTGAGCTTCGAAAACGTCGTCATCTTTCTCGCCAGCGAGTTTTATCCCCTCACGGACGGGGCGGGCAGCAATCTGGCGAACATCCGGGAGGCGCTGCTCAAACACATAGACATCAGGCCCGAAAACATCCATTACCCCGACGGCTTCATGAACAAGGATGCCATCTACGACTTCTGCCGCAAGTACGAGCAGGACATCGCCGACGCCGGCGGCATTGACTACCTGATAATGGGCATCGGCCACCACGGACGCATCGGCTACAACACGCCCGGGACGGCCGTCAGCTCGCGCACCCACCTGGTGCTGCTCGACAGCGACTCGCGCAAGGAGGCCGGCCAGCTCTTCCACTCGATAGACAACGTGCCCTCGAGCGTCATCACCCTCGGGCTCTCCACCATGCTGAACGCCCGCAACGTCATCCTCCTCTCCTGGGGCGCAGGCAAGGCGCAGGACGTCAGGCAGACGGTCGAAGACAAGGCGAGCGACAGCTTCCCCGCCACGTGCCTCCAGAGCCACGCCTCCATCAAGGTCGTCACCGACATACAGGCATCCAGCGAACTGACCCGCATCAGCCGCCCCTGGCTCGTGTCGAGCTGCGAATGGGACACGAAGCTGATACGGCGCGCCATCGTATGGCTCTGCCAGCAGACGGGCAAGCCGATTCTGAAACTGACCAACAAGGATTACAACGAGCACGAACTGGGCGAACTGCTCGCCCTCTACGACTCGGCCTACAACGTCAACATAAAAATCTTCAACGACATTCAGCACACCATCACCGGATGGCCCGGCGGGAAGCCGAACGCCGACGACTCGAACCGCCCCGAACGCGCGGCGCCGTATCCGAAAAAAGTCGTCGTCTTCAGCCCCCATCCCGACGACGACGTGATTTCGATGGGCGGCACCCTCCGCCGCCTCTGCGACCAGAAGCATGACGTATACGTCGCCTACCAGACGTCGGGCAATATCGCCGTCGGCGACGAGGAGGTCATTCGCTACTGCGAATACCTGCGCGACGTCTGCGCCGCATACACGCGCGACGAAGCCGTCCGCCGCAAAGCCGAAGAAATCATCCGCTACCTGCGCCACGAGAAAAAGGAAAGCCAGCCCGAAAGCCACGACGTCCTCTTCATGAAGGGCACCATACGCCGCGAAGAAGCCCGCACCGCCTGTCGCTATTCGGGCGTGAAGGACGAAAACATCTACTTCCTCGACCTTCCCTTCTACGAAACGGGCGCGGTCAGGAAAAACCCTCTGGGCGAAGCAGACGTCGAAATCATCAAGAAACTGCTTCGCGACATACGGCCCGACCAGATGTTTGTCGCCGGCGACCTGGCCGACCCGCACGGGACGCACAAGGTATGCCTCGACGCCGCCCTTGCCGCCATCGACGACCTCAAGGGCGAGGCGTGGCTCGACAACTGCCGGATATGGATGTATCGCGGTGCGTGGGCGGAATGGGAGATGGATCATATCGAGATGGCCGTTCCCATCAGCCCCGAAGAGCTGCGTTTCAAGCGCAATGCCATCCTCAAGCACCAGTCGCAGGCCGAGAGCGCGCCCTTCCTCGGCGACGACGAGCGGCTGTTCTGGCAGCGTGCCGAATATCGCAACCGCGCCACGGCGGAGCTTTACAAGCAGCTCGGACTGGCATCGTACGAGGCTATCGAGGCGTTCGTAAGATACATCCCCCTATAAGAGTGAAGATATTCAGATTCATCAAGGACCAGGCGCTTCCGGTGGCGATGATCACCGGGGCGCTGGCGCATGCATGGGTAAGCCGTCTGTCGTTCCTGACACCTTACCTCATCTTTACCATGCTGCTGATCACGTTCTGCAAGATTTCGTGGAAAGACATCCGTTTCCATCCCGCCCACCTGTGGCTCCTGCTGATACAACTGGCCGGCAGCGCCGGGGCGTACCTCCTGCTCCGTCCCTTCGACGAAACGGTGGCGCAGGGCGCGCTGCTCTGCATACTGGCGCCGACGGCCACGGCTGCGGCCGTCATCACGGGGATGCTGGGCGGAAACGTCGGTTTCCTGACGACCTACGTCCTCTTCTGCAACATTGCCGTGGCTGTGGCCGCTCCCGTGTATTTCTCCTTCATCGGCGTACACGAAAATCTGCCCTTCCTGCAATCCGCTTGGTACATCTGCCGGCAGGTCTTTCCCCTGCTCATTCTTCCGCTCTTTATCGCCATCGCTTTGCGGAAATGCGTCCCGGCGGTACACCGGGCGCTGCTGAGCGTCCCGCGGCTGACGTTCTACCTCTGGACCGTGGCGCTTGTCATCGTGATGGGCATCACCGTCAATTTCATGCTGAGTCAGGCGCGCTCGAACCTCGGGACAGGTCTCGGTCTGGCCGCCGTCTCGCTGATTCTCTGCTGCGTGCAGTTCCTGGCGGGCAGGCGTCTCGGCCGGCGCTATGGCGATCCGGTATCGTCGGGCCAGGGACTGGGACAAAAAAATACCATCCTCGCCCTCTGGATGGCGCAAACTTACCTCAATCCGCTCATATCGCTTGCACCGGCGACGTATATCATCTGGCAGAATATTATCAATGCATATCAACTCTGGCGACGGAACAGGCCGCGGACTGAACGGGGGAAATAAATCAATGCGCTTAAATAAAAAATTCAAAGGCCCCGTGTACACAAAGCCTTTGAATTTTTGAATCCTGGACTTTAAATCGCCCTATTTGAACAACTCCCCTAATTTCTCATCCAGCTCATTCCCGTCGAGATTTTTCGCCACAATCACGCCGTCCCTGTCAATCAGGAAATTCGACGGGATGGCGCGCACGCCGTAGAGTGCTGCCGGGGCGCTGTGCCAGTATTTGAGATCGGAGACATGCGTCCACGTGAGATTGTCGTCTGCGATGCCTTTCAGCCATGCGTCTTTCGTCCTGTCCAGCGATACGGAAAGGATATCGAATCCCTTGTTTTTATATTCGTTATACAGGGCGACCAAATGCGGATTCTCCTGGCGGCAGGGCGGACACCACGATGCCCAGAAGTCAAGCAGCACATATCCGTTTCCCAGACGGGATGAGAGCGACACGGGACGGCCTTCCGGGTCGTCGGCGGTGAAGTCGGGCGCCGGCTTACCGGGCGCTACGCTCAGGAGTGTCTCCACCAGCGCATTCAGCGTCTTCACATACGGCGTTTTCCACAGCGAGGAGTCGAGCAGTTGGATATTCGCCTGTATCTCTTCGGGCGTGAGCCGGTACGAGAAATTACGATAGAGCACATATGTGGCCGCCAGCGATTGGGGATGCGCCCTGATAAAATCCTCAATCACGATATCTTCCTGGCTCAGATAGTAGGCATACAAATCCTGTTCGGTCGAACCGGTCACTTTCGAATTGCTGTAACCTTCCGACGGGTCCAGTGTCACCTGCACCGGATCGGCGTCGAGAAACAGCATCAACTGCCCCCTCTGCGGATTGACCGTCAGTCCGTAAATTTCGGGCAGCGAAGCGGTCGTCGAAAAACGAAAACGCCCGTCAATCACATCGGCCGAGTCGATCACGAAAAACAGCTTCTCTTCAAACTTCTGCAGATAGACTTTTTCAGCCTCGACATTCGCCACTGTTCCGTCGATTACGATGCGACTTTCTTTCTGATTATCACATGATAGCAGACAAAGCAAGCCTGCAAGCACAAAAAATACTTTCTTTTCCATAACTTGTTTCAATTTTATTATCGTTTAGACCGCCAAAGATAGGCGTTAATTTGTTATATGCAAATAACCTTTGTGTGGTATTTTACAGGAATTATTGTTTTTTTTGTAAGCGGGGAAATGGAAAAATCGCTGAATAACCGAATGGCGGAGTCTTGAGTTTTTCAGCCGGATTTGACATATCGGCAACTGCCAAAATGACCGGTGACAAATGTTAAAATGGAATGGTTTTATAATCCATAGCGTTAAGTCGGGTTAAGGGCTTGCATCTTGCGTTAAAAGTGCAAAAAAAACCACTTGCGAATGTAACAAATGCACTTTTTTTGAGTCTTAATAGGGGAATGAAAGTTTTAAATTTAACAGTTTAATTAAATGTTTTAGACTATGAAAGGTATTGGAAAAAAAGTTTTGATTGTTGCCGGCGTAGCAGCAATAAGTTTTGCAACGTCCTTTGGGACAATGGTATATATGATGAAGTCCAACAGAAGTGAATGGGGAGAAACCGCGGATGCCAATTCGACATTCAAGCAACCTGTCAGGCTGGCTCATTACGCCTCGGTCGCAGCCGAAAACATTGACTTCACAAAAGCGGCCGAACTGAGTGTCAACGCAGTAGTTCACATCAAGTCGGTCGCCAATTCCTCCGACAGGGGAAACGGCCGGGAGTATTTCGATCCGTTCGAATTCTTTTTCGGCGACGGAATGCGCAATTACAGGCGTCAGCCGCGCGTGGGATTCGGCTCGGGCGTGATTATTTCGACCGACGGCTACATCGTCACGAACAATCACGTAATTGACGGCGCCGACGAAATAGAAGTTACAACCAATGACGATAGGACATTCAAAGCCAAATTGGTAGGGCGTGACGACCTGACCGACGTCGCCTTATTGAAAATCGAAGGAGACGACGACTTTCCGGTGATTCCATTTGGCGATTCCGATGCGCTGAAAATCGGCGAATGGGTGCTTGCTGTGGGTAATCCGTTCAACCTGAAGTCGACCGTCACCGCCGGCATTGTGAGCGCAACCGGCCGTGCCGATTTGCTGTCGGGCTACGGAGGTGGGCGAAGCTCATCGCAGGGGAAAATCGAATCATACATTCAGACGGATGCGGCCGTCAATCGCGGAAACAGCGGCGGCGCACTGGTCAATACGCGTGGTGAACTTGTCGGAATCAATACATTAATATATAGCGAAACCGGCAATTATGTTGGATACTCGTTTGCGATTCCGATCAGCATCGTGAAGAAAGTCGTGACCGACCTCAAGCAATACGGTATCGTGCAGCGGGCGATGCTGGGCGTGGAGATATCTGATCTCGACGTACTGAAAGAACAGTCGCCTGATGATTACGGGAAGCTGAAGGTGAAAGAAGGCGTGTATGTGGCCGGATTCCCGTCAAACAGTTCGGCGCAAAAGGCTGGCATACAACGCGGAGATGTGATTACCTCCATCAACGGTACGAAGATAAAGAACTATCAGGAACTGCGCGGACAGTTGAGCCGTTACAACCCGGGCAACAAGGTGGAAGTGCAGGTACAGCGCGACAGTGACACGAAAAAATTCACCGTCGAACTCAAGAACGACCAGGGTACGACCGAAGCCGTCAAATATCAGTCACCGGACACGATTCTGGGTGCATCGTTCAAGGAGTTGACGCGGGATGCCAAACAGCAGCTCAACATCAACTTCGGTATCGAAGTTACCGACCTGAAGAACGGAAAACTGAAGGATGCCGGCATCAGAAACGGCTTTATCATATTGACCGCCAACGATAATCGCATTTCGACACCCGACAATCTGATCAAAATCGTTGAAACGATTCTGAAAAAAGAACCGGATGATAGAGGTTTGTATATCAAAGGCTTCTATCCGGAGCACAGGAAGGTGGAATATATCGCCATCGACCTGAACGATTAATAGCTGATAATTTGCGTTTTGTGTAAAAGTGGCGGTTTTATTTTCATAATTGAAATAAAACTGCTACTTTTGCACCCTCGCAAATTTCGCATCTAAAAAAACAGGTAGAATGAGGCAATTAAAGATAACAAAATCAATCACTAATCGCGAAAGTGCATCGCTGGATAAGTATCTCCAGGAGATTGGCCGGGAGGATCTTATCACGGTGGAAGAGGAGGTTGAACTGGCGCAGGCTATCAAAAAAGGCGACCGCAAGGCGCTGGAGAAACTTACGCGGGCAAATCTTCGTTTTGTTGTATCCGTTGCAAAGCAGTATCAGAATCAGGGTCTCAGCCTTCCCGACCTTATCAATGAAGGCAATCTGGGACTGATCAAGGCGGCGGAAAAATTCGACGAAACAAGAGGGTTCAAGTTCATCTCCTACGCTGTGTGGTGGATTCGCCAATCCATCCTGCAGGCGCTGGCCGAGCAATCGCGCATCGTACGTCTGCCGCTGAATCAGGTCGGCTCGCTGAACAAGATCAGTAAGACATTTTCGCGTTTCGAACAGGAAAATGAACGCAAGCCTTCACCCGAAGAACTCGCGGAAGAGCTTGACATCCCGGTAGATAAGATATCAGATACACTGAAGGTGTCGGGACGGCATATTTCGGTGGACGCGCCGTTTGTGGAAGGCGAAGACAACAGTTTGCTGGATGTGCTGGTGAACGATGATGCGCCTGTGGCCGACGGGACGCTGATGAACGAATCGTTGTCGAAAGAAATAGACAGGGCGCTTGCCACGCTGACCGAGCGTGAAAGTGAGATTATCAAGATGTTCTTCGGCATTGGTTGTCAGGAAGTCACGCTCGAAGAGATCGGTGATAAATTCGGGTTGACGCGCGAACGCGTCCGGCAGATAAAAGAAAAAGCCATTCGCCGGCTCAGGCAAGGCTCGCGCAGCAAACTGCTGAAATCTTATCTGGGATAAGTTCCGGAAAATAGACGTTAAAAAAGAATTGACTTACCTGAAAGAGATCCATTTGAGGATTTCTTTCAGGTTTGTTTTTTTACCGTACATCAATATGCCCACGCGGTAAATTTTCGCGGCAAAACAGGTCAAGCCGATTGCCGAGGCAAACAGCAGTGTCACCGAAAGCAGTTTTTGCCACAGGGCAATTTCGAACGGAAGCCGCATCATCATCACCACAGACGAGGTGAACGGAATCAGCGAACACCAGAAAGCGGCGGAACCGTCAGGATTTTCGACGCTATAAATCCCTATGTATGCGGAAAATAGGAGCAAAATCGTGATCGGCGCCATGAACTGATGTGTGTCCTCAGGGCTGTTCACCGCCGACCCGATAGCGGCAAAAACGGAGGCGTACAAAAGGTAGCCGCCTAAGAAATAGAGGATAAAGTAGCATATTATTTCGATGAGATTAAACGACTGCAGCGTGACAAACCATTCCGGTATCGTCGTATCTGCTGCCATCGCCACACCTTCGGGCATCATGGTTACTTCTGTATTTGGCTGAAAAACGGGCAAAAACAGTTCGCCCGCAACAAGCAAAGCACCGACCAGTATCCCCCACAGGAAAATTTGTGTCAATCCGACCAGTCCGATGCCGATGATCTTGCCCATCATCAATTCGAACGGTTTGACGGACGAGACCATGATTTCCACAATACGGCTTGTCTTTTCTTCAATCACACCCTGCATCACCATTGCGCCGTACATCATGATAAACATGTATATCACAAAAGTGGAGAAGATGCCGACCAGTTGAGCGATCGGAGTCGAAGAACTGATCGCGCTGCCGTCTTTTCCCCATTTGATCGTCTGTATATTGAATGATATGCGGCTATCTTCGATGATTTGCTTCAAGTTTGGAATCTGAAAGGAGTCCAGTTTGTCCTCTTCGATTCGCTTCGTCAGCACACGGTTGACGGTAGCGGACAAATCGTTGGGAATCTGTTTTTCAGAGTAGAGTTTTGCGGCGTCGGGATGCTGCAGCAGATCGGCGGTGATGCTCAGGAACGCAAAGATTTCCCTGTTGTCATCCGCACGGTATGCTTCCAGCGATTTGTCGCCGTGCAGGAAACGGTATGAATCCGTATCGTCGAACAGGTCTGCGTATTTGCCTGTCTCATCAAGGATAACGATGTGGCGTATCTCGTCGCTCCTGATAGAAGCCAGCCAGAAAGGCACGTACATCATCGCCACAAACAGAAACGGCAGCAGAAATGTCAGTAGCAGAAACGATTTCTTGCAGACTCGCCACATATATTCTCTTTGAATAATTAAACCTAATCTACTCATATTCAATTATCTTATTTTGACATTCCTTTCACGACGCGGACAAAAATGTCGTGCATCGAGGGTAATACTTCGTTAAATGAATGAATTTCATATTGCTGTGACAGTACATGCAGCAAAGCCGAGTTACTGCAGGCGCCGTTTTTGCGGACAGTCAATTCCGTATGACAGCCCGTTTTCTGTTCTGAAATAACGGTATACAAGCTGTTTGGTACATGAACGCAATCGCCCGTCACGCACGCACGGAAAATGTTTTCCTTGAACTGTTCACGCACATCGCGTATGTTTCCCGTGAGCACCACTTTAGCCTCGTTGATCAGCGCGATCTCATCGCAGATTTCCTCGATCGAGACCATGTTGTGTGTCGAAAAGATAAGTGTGCAACCGGCATCCTTGAGTGCCAGCATCTCGTCCTTCAGCAAATCCGTGTTAATCGGGTCGAAGCCGCTGAAAGGCTCGTCAAAAATCAGCAAATCAGGCTCATGAATCACCGTGATGATAAACTGGACCTTTTGTTGCATACCTTTCGACAGTTCTTCGAGTCGCCTGTTCCACCACGGCATGATGTCGAACCTGTCGAACCAGCGGATCAGTCGCTTGCGCGCTTCGCTGTAGCTAAGTCCTTTCAGGCGGGCGAAGTAGATCGCCTGCTCGCCGACCTTCATCTTTTTGTACAGGCCCCGTTCTTCGGGCAGGTAACCGATTCTGAAAATATCGGAAGGTTGCATCGGTCGGCTGTCAAAACGAATTATACCGCTATCGGGCGCCGTAATGCGGTTGATGATTCGTATCAGCGTCGTCTTGCCGGCGCCATTGGGACCGAGCAAACCGAAAATTTTCCCGGCGGGTATGCGCATGCTCACGTGGTCCAGTGCCAGGTGATGAGCGTATTGCTTGACAATATCTTCGATTTCAACAAACATCGCTACATTTTTGGAATTACACGTTCTCCCAACTCGTTGCTCAGGAAACTTTTTATCCTGTTGAACTGTTCGAGTTCCTTCATCAATCCGATGGCTTCCTCTATTTTCCCGTCGCGTTGCAATCGTTTGATATCCCGGATAATAGTCTCTATTTTATGATTAATATGCGCATTTTTGAGTGCAAAAAGGTCACGACGGATTAATTGCTCGAAAGCATGCTTCCGTTCATACTGCTCGCGTTCCCATTCCATCCGGTCCCGTTCGGTCAGCGATTCGGGAGGATCGGTTTTCTCTTCATACTGAATCTGATATCTTTCATCTAACAGACTGATGGCCATGCGATTGATACCTGGATCGGGATGCGAGAGAAAATGCCGGAATGCACTGAAGCCCTCTTCGTGGCAACGCAGAACGGCTTCGTCCAGAAGCGCCTTGTATTCAGGCGTATGAAATGCAAATCCGTCTTGCTGCAGTTCCGCGAGGATATACTCCGCTACGCGCGTGACCTGGCGTCTTCCTTCGTCCACATCCTCAAACAAGATCCGCTCGCCGAACTGTACGACATAACGCAGCAGTGCCTCCTCGAAAGGCTTGAAAGGCGATACCGTACGCCTGGCGGCTTCGATTCGGATGATTTCCTCATCGGGCGGCATATCGGGCGTTTCATCTGTTTTATCCGAATTTACAGGCTGCGTTTCTTTTGCCTGCAGCTCAGATTCAAGTTGTGCGCCACCCTTTTGTGCTGCGGGAACGGCTGGTTGCTTTTTCGGGCGTTCGGCTCGGACTTTATTGAGCGCACTAATCAGCGTCTGCTCCTTAATATCCATTAAATCACTACACTCCTTAACGTAAAATGCGCGCTTGATGTTGTCGGGAATCACGGAGACGGTTCGGATGATGTCGGAAACGAGCGAAGCCCGCTTGACGGGATCATCTCCCACCTCTTGCAGTAGCAGGTTGGTTTTAAAGCGAATAAAGTCGACCTCATTCGTACTGATATAGTTCGTCAATTCGGTCGCGTTGTGCGAGCGGGCAAACGAGTCGGGGTCTTCACCTTCGGGTAGCAGTACGACTTTGACGTTCATCCCTTCTTCGAGCAGCAAATCGATACCGCGAATGGCGGCCTTGATACCCGCCGCATCGCCGTCGTAAATGACCGTGATATTGTCCGTCATCCTGTGAATCAGGTTTATCTGTCCCTGCGTGAGCGCCGTGCCCGAAGAAGCCACCACGTTCTCGACACCCGACTGGTACATCGAAATGACGTCCGTATAACCTTCGACAAGGAAACATTTGTCGGCTTTGGCTATAGACTGACGGGCAAGGTAGACACCATACAACTCTCGGCCTTTATGATAAATATCGCTTTCGGGCGAATTGACGTACTTCGCCGTCTTCTCGTTTTTCTTCAGGATGCGTCCGCCGAAAGCCACCACCTTGCCGCTGAGCGTATGCACGGGAAAGAGAACCCGCCCGCGGAAACGGTCGCTTGCCGATCCGTTTTCGTGGAACAGGACGAGGCCCGTCTTCTCGAGAAACTCTTTCTTGTAGCCGTTCTTCGTCGCCTCACGGTAAAGGTCGTCGCGCTGTTCGAGGCTGTAGCCCAATTGGAATTTGCGTATAATATCCTCACGGAAACCGCGTTCCATAAAATAACGCAGGCCTATCGTCCGCCCCTCTTCGTGTTCGTACAGGCGCGACGTGAAGTGCTTTTGCGCCCAGTTGTTGACGATAAACATGCTTTCGCGGTCGCTCTGCGCCTGTTTTTCTTCGTCGGTCAGTTCCTTTTCGTGCACCTCAATGTGATATTTCTTTGCAAGGTAAAGGAGTGCGTCGTGATAGCTCAGCTGCTCGTGCTTCATGATGAAAGAAACGGGCGAGCCGCCTTCGCCGCAGGCAAAACATTTGCAGATATTTCTCGACGGGGAAACGTAGAACGACGGGGCGCTGTCTGCATGGAATGGGCACAGTCCGACGTAGTTAACACCACGTTTACGAAGCGTCACAAATTCGGATACCACTTCCATGATGTTTGCCGCATCCAGAATTTTGTCTTTCGTCACAAGATCGATCATATAAAAGTTTTTGCTTTGATGGACAAATATAGTTATTATTTGTCGATTGTTTTCTATCTTTGTCTCATAAAAACACAAAACAACATGTACGTAAAGTGTGGATGCATTATCTTATACTTGTGGTTTTCATTGATTTGCCATGCGCAGCAATCCGTTTCGGGCGTGTCTGAGCAGGCCAGTGATTTTGCTTATACGCTGGCGTCGGGCGAGGTGAAAAGGATGTATGCCCTTTCGGCAGAGGCTCTGCTGCTTTGTTTCTATGATCCTGCGTGCGAGGATTGTCACGCCCTGATGAAGCAGTTGGAAGATTCGCCCGTCGTCAGGCAACTGATTGACGAAAAGCGGTTACTGGTGCTGGCGGTTTATCCCGAAGAAGATGTGGAACTGTGGGAGGAAAATGCTTCACACGTGCCTGTCGGATGGATAAACGGATACGATCCGGGCGTAAAAATCATTTTGAACGATCTGTATGACTTTACCAAACTACCGACGCTTTATCTTTTGGACGGACAAAAACGATATCTTTTGAAAGATGCGACGGCGGAAGACGTAGAGAGGGAACTCGCAGGGAGATTTAATATTCAAGGTTCAAAATTAGATATTCAAGATTGATAATTCATAGTTCCACAATTCAAAGATTCGAAAATTCAAAACATATAATGGAAGCGAAGATTAAATTGAAGGTACAGGGACTGACAAACAGTCAGGTCAAATCGGGAGCGTATGCGCTGATTTTGTCGGAAGACGGTGCGCGACGTATTCCGATCATTATGGGCATATCGGAGGCACAGTCCATTGCCATCGCACTGGAGGATATCCGTCCGCCCCGCCCCTTGACGCACGACCTGTTTACGCGTTTCTCCAAAGCGTTCAAGATTCGCCTGCGGGAAGTGCTGATCTGCCGTTTCGATGACGGCATTTATTATTCGGAAATGGTCTTTTCGGACGGTGTGAACGAAGTACGTATCGACTCGCGCACATCGGATGCCGTGGCCATTGCCCTGCGGATGAAATGCAATATATATACGTATGAATCCATTATGCAAAAATGTGGCATCGTACTGGATGAAAATAATATAACTAAAACGAGCGATACGCTTTTCCCCGAAAATCCGAATACGGACAATATGGACGAGATGGCCAAGCTGCGCGAATGGTTACAGCTTTTGCAGAAAAGCGAGATCGAGGAACGCATGGCCAAGGTCATCGAGGAAGAAAACTATGAGCTGGCCAAAATATACAAGGAAGAGCTGCAGCGCCGTGAAGAAGAGGAGGGCAGCTTATGATTAAGTCTACCGGTTTCGATGGCATGTCGCTTCTGCGTGGCTTACTGGGCATGGCAGTGGTGCTGGGTATTGCGTGGCTTTTCAGTACCGACCGAAAACGCATCGACTGGCGGCTGGTCGCGTCGGGCCTGTTTCTGCAGGTAGTCATGGCCCTTGCCATTCTGTACGTGCCTTTTATCGGCGTTTTCTTCGAATATGCAGGCAAAGTGTTCATCAAGCTGATCGGCTTCACGCAGGAAGGCGTGGCCTTTTTGCTGGGACCGTACGCTTCGCGCGAGCAGGGCGTTGTCTTCCTGATACATTCGCTCACGTCGCTGATATTCTTTTCGGCAATGGTTTCGCTGCTCTACCACTGGGGTGTTGTGCAGCGGATTGTCAGCGCTT
Source organism: Tannerella sp. (assembly GCA_031266995.1). Lineage (GTDB taxonomy): Bacteria > Bacteroidota > Bacteroidia > Bacteroidales > Tannerellaceae > Tannerella. Next base: position 2,352 of record JAIRZY010000176.1, on the reverse strand, counting down.
TCTCGTGGCTCCTGCGGCGTATTCTCCGGGGCATCTCCGGCGCAGAGGGACTGGTCGTTGCGGGAAACGTCTTCCTCGGCATGAACGAAGCGCCCCTGATGATAAAAAATTATATCCCCCGGATGAATCGCTCCAAACTGTTTCTGGTGATGGTATCGGGGATGGGCACCATTGCCGGAACGGTCATGGGCGCATACATCGGCATGTTGGGAGGCAACGATCCGGAAGCGCAGGTTTTCTTTGCCAAGCATCTGCTTTCGGCCTCGGTGATGGCGGCTCCCGCGGCAATCGTGCTCGCCAGAATGATGTATCCGCAGACCGGGGCGACGGACGTACAGGCTGCCGTCACGATGAAAAGCGAACACAGGAACGCTATCGAAGCGCTGGCGTCGGGCACGTTGATGGGGATCAAGCTGATGGTGAACGTAGCCGCCATGCTGCTGGTATTCATCGCGCTGGTTGCACTCGTGAACTACGTGTTCGAGGGTATCATCGGACGCTATACGGGGCTGAATAGCTGGGTGGCGGACGTTACGGGCGGCAAATCCGAAGGATTCACGATACAGTTCATACTGGGCGCCGTCATGTCGCCGCTGATGTGGGTGACAGGCGTCCCGACGGACGACATGGTGACGGTCGGATCCCTGCTGGGACAGAAAACCGTGCTGAACGAGTTTGTCGCTTATTTTCAGATGCAACAGTGGAAAAATGCCGGTATATTTGTCTACGAGAAATCCGTCGTCATGTCGACCTACCTCCTGTGCGGATTTGCAAACGTGGCGTCCATCGGCATGCTGGTCGGCGGGCTGAGCATCATGGCGCCGGAAAAACGGTCGATGATTGCGGGACTGGGATTCAAATCAATGATTGCAGGCACGCTCGTCTCCATACTCTCCGCCATCATTATCGGCATGATTTTCGGATAAAAAATGACTCTCTTCTACGCTCCCGACGTGGCCGTCAGCCCCTTCCTGCCCGAAGAGGAATCGCGACATGCCATCCGCGTGCTGCGGCTGGACAGAGGAGATGAAATCACCGTGACCGACGGGAAAGGCTTTTTTTATCAGTGCACGATTGTCGAACCGCATCCCGGACGCTGCGAAGTGACCGTCGTCGCGCGCCGGCAACAGGAGCCTTTGCGACGCGGCAGGATACATGTCGCCGTGGCGCCCACCAAAAGCATGGAACGCATGGAATGGTTCGCCGAAAAAGCGACCGAGATCGGCATCGACGCCATCACCTGCCTCCGCTGCCGTTTCTCCGAAAGACGCGAAATAAAAACGGCGCGACTCGAAAAAATACTCGTCAGCGCCATGAAGCAATCGGGCAAAGCCCTGATACCCGCCATGAATGAAATGACCGACTTCAAGACCTTCGCCAGCCGGCCGCACGGTGGCATGAAATTCATCGCCCACTGCGAAGCCGACCCGCAAACCCAACTCCTGCAACGCCTCTACCGCGCCGGCGAAGACGCCATCATTCTCATCGGTCCCGAAGGCGACTTCAGCAAAGACGAAACAGCTCTTGCCCGTCAACACGGTTTCATCTCCGTCTCGTTGGGAGAAAGCCGCCTGCGCACCGAAACCGCCGCGCTGGTCGCCTGTCACACGATACATGTCATGTCGTCGTAGAGATTGAATTTTCGAGTTCGAATAGCGCATGTTACACAAGTTACGTGAAGGAATATTCTTCACGTTTTTTACACTCTTCTCCTTCGGGGATCCTTCGAGGATCTTCCGAGGATCCTTCGAGAATGGGATACGACGAAAAGCAGGATTAAAATAACATTTGTTTTGACTTTGTTCGCACATTTGCAATGAAATTTAACATTTGCCGCGGAGAAATAGCTCGCAGACCATTCATATCAATAGAAAAAGGCCATCCCTACCCTCCTGCTCGGCGTAGCGTCTTCGCCAATGTCGTCAACTTAAGGATTGACGCCGGGAGACGCCGAAGGTGTCCAATACGGATAACCTTAAGTTTGCAGTTGTAAAGACTGGGGTTAAATTTCTACTTTTGTTGTATAAAAGAGAAAATTTAACCGGCCGGCAGGAGTAAACCAGACTGATAACAAGACTCGTAAGTCTACGGGGAATAAGACTCCTGCCGGTCAAGCTGGGGATACCAAATAGAAACTGAGGTTTATCAACCTGATTAAGGTTTTGGTACACGTCAGCTTCCCGGTTAAATCCGATCTAATAACTTTAATGACAAAGATATTAAAAAAGAATTATTGGTATAATCGCTTAGACCGCACTGATTATTATAGCATGCTACCTTTGTGGCATGAAAACAGGAGATAAATTTATAGGCGTGAACTCAATCAAGTTTTATAACAGGTTTAACAATGAC
>JAIRZY010000270.1 GCA_031266995.1 Tannerella sp. | reverse complement strand
GTGAGGGTGAACGGCAAAAATGCAGGCACACTGTACGCCGTTCCGTTCGAGACTCTTATCGGCGACCTGCTCCGGGACGGTGAAAACACAATTGCAATAGAAGTAACCAATCTGCCCGCAAACCGCATTTCCGACTACGACCGCCGCAACGTGGAATGGCGCATCTTCCACGAAATAAACTTCGTAAGCATCACTTACCGCGACACTCGGTTCGACGCGTGGGAACCGTTGCCTTCGGGGTTGCCGGGGCCGGTAGTGATTAGAGAACTCGAAATCCATAATCCATGATTCAAAGCGGGACTCTGTTTTTTCCGCGCTCCTGGATAAAAAAAAGGCAGCGCACTGTCACAGTGAACTGCCTCTGAAAATTTTAATAATTAATTAAACTTCACAATACACAATTTGTTTATAACTCGCGTATTTTAATGTTTCTGAACCAGCAGTTGTATCCGTGATCCTGCAGGCCGATAAACCCTTCTTTGGCAGGTCCTTCCTTGAATCCGGGCCAGTCTTTGAATTTGCTTTTGGCAACCAGCGCATACCATTCGGGCGTCCAGATCGTGTATTCGACCACCTTTTCGCCGTTCTGCACGTGCGTGGCCTTGCCGTCTTTCACGCGGATGACGATCGTGTTCCACTCGCCGGCGGGTTTGGCGTTCTGCGGCAGGGCAGACAGCATGTCGTAGAGCGAGCCGGCCAGATGGTTGGTCAGCCTGTTGTCGCCCGCGTTCCAGTTGTCGAGCACCTGCACTTCGGGCGCCGCGTAGTAGATCGGCTGGCCGGGATATTCGACCACGTAGTAGAAAATACCGGAATTGCCTTCCCTCTCGATCTTCCAGTCGATCGAAAGCTCGAAGTTGCCGTATTTTTTGGTTTCGAACAGAATATCGCCATCCTGCCCGCGTCCGGCCTGTGCGCCGCGCGAAACCTTCATGGCCTCTTCCTCGATGGACCAGTTGGCAGGCATCCCCGTCGAATTGCACTTGCGCCATCCGTCGAAATTCCGCCCGTCGAAAAGAAGCGTCCACCCATCCTTTTTTTCCTCTGCCGTCAGCGTGTTGTTCTGTGCAGAAATTGTTGTTGATCCGATTGCAAGCAAAAGCGTTGCGAATAATACATTTTTCATCATGACAGTTATTTTTTAGTGATTGTTAAAATTGGGGTAAAGGTACAGTATTTTTTTTATCCGGCAAAAAAATAGAATTATTCGTGATACTTTTTCTATCTTTGTACGCCAAATTAGTTCCGGACAACATGGATATTTCAGTAGTAATACCTCTTTACAACGAAGCCGAATCGCTTCCCGAACTGCACGCCTGGATCGAACGGGTGATGGACGAAAACCATTTCAGCTACGAAGTGCTGTACATAAACGACGGCAGTACGGACAATTCATGGGAAGTCATCGAGCGGCTGGCTCAGAAATCGGCACACGTGAAGGGTATCAAGTTCAGGCGGAACTACGGCAAGTCGCCCGCGCTGCACTGCGGCTTTCAGCGGGCGCAGGGCGACGTCGTCATCACGATGGACGCCGACCTGCAGGACAGTCCCGACGAAATACCCGAACTGTACAGGATGATCAGGGAAGACAACTACGACCTCGTCTCGGGATGGAAGAAAAAACGGTACGACCCGCTATCGAAGACCCTTCCTACAAAGCTCTTCAACGCGACGGTGAGGCGGTTTTCCGGCATCTTCCTCCACGACTTCAACTGCGGGCTGAAATCGTACAAAAACACCGTCGTCAAGAATATAGAGATATACAACGACATGCACCGCCTGATTCCGTATCTGGCCAAGATGGAAGGCTTCACGAGGATAGGCGAGAAGGTTGTCCACCATCAGGCGCGCAAGCACGGGTCGAGCAAGTTCGGGCTGAACCGCTTCGTCAACGGCTACCTCGACCTGCTCACGCTCTGGTTCACTTCGCGGTTCGGGAAGAAGCCGATGCACTTCTTCGGCCTGCTGGGCAGCGTGATGTTTCTGATCGGCTTTGCGGCGCTCATATACGTGCTTGCGCTGAAGATGGTATCCATCTTTGCGGGCGACCTGCGTCCGCTGGTGACGAACAATCCGTTTTTCTATATCTCGCTGACCGCCATGATTCTGGGCACGCAACTGTTTCTGTCGGGATTCCTCGGCGAACTCGTTTCGCGCAGCTCGCCGAACCGCAACAAATATCGCATTGAAGACGAAATTTAGTATAAAAATGGTATGCAGTTAATTGATTTGATTCGAAAAAGATGCTCCGTCAGGAGCTATTCCCCGGCGCCTGTCGAACAGGAAAAGCTGGACTACGTGCTCGAGGCCGCGCGGCTGGCGCCGTCGGCATGCAACCTCCAGCCGTGGCGTTTTGTCGTGATCCGCTCGGCCGAAGCGAGGGCGAAGGCGCAGGCCTGCTACGAGCGCGAATGGTTCAGGTCCGCCCCGCTCTACATCCTCGTCTGCAGCGATCACAGCCGGTCGTGGAAGCGTCCGTCCGACGGCAAGGATCATGCCGACATCGACGTGTCAATTGCCGCCGAACATATCTGCCTCGCAGCCGCCGAGCAGGGGCTTGGCACGTGCTGGGTGTGCCACTTCGACGCGAAGCGGTGCGCCGAATCGTTCGGCCTGCCCGACGGCATCGAAGCCGCGATACTCATCCCGCTCGGCTATCCTTCCGCTCCCGACGTGTTTGAACGGACGCCGAAAATGCGCAGGCCTGCGGCCGAAACCGTCGTCGCAGACCGCTACTGAGTCTCTCCCCTCTCCAGCAGGCGAAAATGATTTTAGAAGTGCTTCTGATCACCGTCGGTCTTTCGATGGACAGTCTGGTCGTTTGCCTCGTCGGAGGCGCTGCGATCAGGAACTGCCGCGTGTGGCATGTGCTGAAGATCGCGTTCGTGATGGGTCTTTTCCAGGGCGGGCTGACGCTGGGCGGCTACCTGTTCGGACTGGGATTCGAGCGATACGTGTATGCCTTCGACCACTGGGTGGCGTTCGGGCTGCTCGCCTATCTGGGCGGGCGGATGATTTACGACGAAGCGGGCCGCAAGGAAGCGAAGCATTCCATCGACCTGCTCCGCAACCGGACGCTGGTATATATGTCATTTGCGACGAGTATCGACGCCATTGCCGTCGGCGTATCGCTTGCGATGCTCCACAGCCCCATCATCTGGCAGGCGGCAATCATCGGTGGCGGCACGTTTGTGGCGGCGGCGTGCGGCGTATATGTCGGACACCGCTTCGGCCGGCGTGCCCGGGTGAAGCTGGTGGGAATCGCGGGCGGCCTTATCCTGATCGGTACCGGGACGAAGATTCTGCTTGAGCACCTGCTGGGGGCGGGATGACGGGTATTCAAGATTCGAGATTCAAAATTCAACATTCAAGATTAAATACACGGTCTCCCGTTTCCGGACAGCTCCCCTCCCTTGTGGGGAGGGGCCGGGGGAGAGGTAAAATTCAAGATTCAACATTTTCCTCTGTGGAACTCTGTGTAAGAAAGAGAAGTTACACAGAGAGACACGGAGAAGGCACAGAG
>JAIRZY010000268.1 GCA_031266995.1 Tannerella sp. | reverse complement strand
AGGCGCCTTCCGGCGTCAATCTCCGTGTCTTCCGTGTCTCCGTGTTGATAATCCATTCTTTCTATCCAGGCACAAAACCATGCCGCGCACAGTATAATAACTTATCCGGAAAAAGCGTACCTTTGCGGCAAAAACCGAATGAAACTGTTCATGATCGTTTGCATGGCCGCGATATGCTCCTCGCTGCCGGGACAGGAGCGGGACGCGGCAGACCGGCGGTGGGCGCTCCACTACAGCGGAGGCATAAAGCCGCTTATCAGACCGGTACAGACGGAACGCCCCCCGCGCTATTCGCCGGGCAACGCAGGCTCGTCGCTTGCCGTGACGGGCGAATACTGTCTGCCGGGACGCTGGAATCTGCTGGCGGGCTACTACCGCACGGAGGTGCAAAACGGATACGGCACGCGGTCGATGGAAGGACTGCGCTTCGGCGCGAAACGGTATTTCCTCCCTTCGCATACTGTCTTTCAGCCCTACCTCGCCGGCATGGGCGAATGGAACTGGGGCCGGCACGCCGAGTGGCGACGCTCTGTCCCCGCGTCGGGCATCGACGCCGAGGCCTACAGCCTCAATCCGCGCCTCTCGCTGATACCCGGCGCGGGTTTTGAACTCTACCTGCTCTCCTGCCTGGCGCTTACGGCCGAATACGGTTTCAATATCGGAATGGCCTCGCACTCGAACGCGAAAATATCCGGCGACGTCATTCGCGACCGGGGAATGTTTCACTCCGTCAGCCTCGGGCTGAAAATCACTTTCCCGTTTTCCCTCACCTGGGAAGATGCGGACAATCTGCTCTACATCCTGCAGGAAACGCTGTGGAGCATGGTGGAATAATTGCGAAAACGCAGCATATAAATACAACAACAGAGATAATGTCAGAAATGTTAGAAATAAGAAACCTTCATGCCGCCGTCGACGGCAAAGAGATACTGAAAGGAGTGGACCTGACCGTCCGCCGGGGCGAGGTGCACGCCATCATGGGCCCGAACGGCTCGGGCAAGAGCACGCTCAGCAGCGTACTGGTCGGCCATCCGGCGTTTGAGGTGACGGACGGCACGGTCTCGTTTCTCGGCAAAGACCTGCTCACGCTGTCGGCCGAAGACCGTAGCCGCGAAGGGCTGTTCCTCAGCTTCCAGTATCCGGTCGAGATTCCCGGCGTGAGCATGGTAAACTTCATGCGCGCCGCCGTCAACGCACACCGTGCATACGGCGGCCTCCCGCCCCTCGCCGCCACCGAATTCCTGAAACTGATGCGCGAGAAGCGCGCAATCGTCGAACTGGACAGCAAGCTGGCGAGTCGCAGCGTGAACGAAGGCTTCTCGGGCGGCGAAAAGAAGCGCAACGAAATCTTCCAGATGGCCATGCTCGAACCGCGCCTCGCCATCCTCGACGAAACCGACAGCGGGCTTGACATCGACGCCCTGCGCATCGTAGCCCACGGCGTGAACAAACTGAAGTCGCCCGACAACGCCGTCATCGTCATCACGCACTACCAGAGGCTACTCGACTACGTCAGGCCCGACGTCGTGCACGTGCTCTACGAGGGACGCATCGTCCGCACGGCAGGCCCCGAGCTGGCGCTCGAACTGGAAGAAAAAGGCTATGACTGGATCAGAGAACAGGCCGGAAGCGGACAATGAAATCCCCGAATCTTTGAATCCTGGAATCTTTGAATTTTTAAATAACCCGATGAACGCAGAAAAACAATATATCGACTTGTACGCGCAATACGAAGACGTCATCTGCCGGTATGCGGCGGACGAACTGAACGCGCTCCGCAGGCCGGCGCTGGCCGACTTCGAGCGCCTCGGATTCCCCGCGACGACGGACGAAGACTACCTGTATACAGACGTGGCGCAGTCGTTTGCCACTGATTATGGGCTGAACCTCCGCCGCCTGTCCGTTCCCGTCAATGCGCACGACGTGTTCCGCTGCGACGTTCCCAGCCTCAGCCCGGCACTCTATTTCGTGGTGAACGATTCGTTTCACGCCGCGGCGGGGCCGAAGGCGCAGCTTCCCGAAGGCGTCTTTGCGGGCGACCTGCGGGCGTTCGCCGCGCAGCATCCCGGCGTCGCCGCGCGCTACTACGGCCGGGCGGCCGCTTCCGCTCGCAACGGCATCATTGCGCTGAACACCCTGTTTGTGCAGGATGCGTTTGTCGTCTACATCCCGCAGGGCGTCCGGCTGGAACGGCCGCTGCAGCTCGTCAACATCTTCCGCCACGACGTCGACCTGATGGCGAATCGCCGCATCCTCGTGATACTGGAGCCGCGGGCGGAAGCCAAGCTGCTCGTGTGCGACCACAGCATGAACGACATCCGGTCGCTGGCGACGCAGGTCGTAGAGATTTTTGCAGGTGAAGACGCCCGTTTCGACTATTACGACCTCGAAGAAAGCCGCCTGCTCACGACCCGCTTTGCGTCGCTGCACGTCGAGCAGGCCGCCCGCTCGAACGTGCTGGTAAACGGCATCACGCTCAACAACGGTCTTACGCGCAATGACTATCACGTCTCGCTCAACGGCGAAGGCGCGGAGATCACTCTCTGCGGCATGGCCATACAGGATTGCAGTCAGCATGTGGATACTTTTACGCACATTGTCCACGCCGCGCCTCGATGCACGAGTAGCGAGCTGTTCAAAAACATGCTGCAGGACCGTGCAACAGGCGCTTTCTGCGGACGCATCACCGTCAGGGAAGGTGCGGACGGGACGGTGGCCTTCCAGACCAACCGCAACCTCTGCGCCAGCCGCGAGGCGGTGATGTACAGCAAGCCGCAGCTCGAAATCTATGCCGACGACGTGAAGTGTTCGCACGGGATGAGTACCGGACAATTGGACGAGCAGGCGCTGTTCTACATGCGCAGCCGCGGCCTGTCCGAAGACGAAGCGCGGCTGATGCTCAGCGTCGCCTTCATGTCCGAGGTGACCGGCTATATCCGGCTCGACGGATTGAAAGACCGTCTCCATCGCCTTGTCGAGAAGCGTTTTCTTGGCGAACTTGCCCGTTGTGCGGGCTGCGAGGCGTGTCCGTAGAACGGGATGTCCGGGATCTTTGGCTTATTTTTTCTTCTCCAGCGCCTTTTTTATCTTTGCCGCCAGTTCGTACTCATCCGCCTCAATCGCCTTCCGGAGGAACAGCGACAGGTCGTATTCGGGATACATCACCAGCGAATCGAGTTCGATCCAATGCAACCGTTCGCACAGGTTGGGCGCATACGCGTCGTACCAGTGCAGGCGGTTCCGGATGTGCAGGTCGAGTACTTTTTTCGCCACGTACACGTAGCAGGGCGCCTTGAGCGCTACCGCAAAGGCGTCGCTCGCATCAATGTTGAAGTAATGTTCTTCGCCGTCGGCATCCCGGATCAGCATTTCCGCAAGATATATGTCTTCCTTCAGATCATAGATCGATACCTCCATCACTTTCGCCTTCAGCTCCGATACGATGCGGACGATCACGTCGTGCACCAGTTGTTCGGGATGGTCGGGCACCAGAATGCTTCTGATAAATGTGCGCACGGCCAGCATGTGTATCGGTATGCACAGCAGCGGCTG
>JAIRZY010000171.1 GCA_031266995.1 Tannerella sp. | reverse complement strand
TGTGTCTGGAGATATTCCAGCATTGCCTGCGCCTTCAGCAGCATGTCCTGCCGCTGCCGGCCGGAAAAGAGATAGCTCTCCTCGATCAGCACCCTGGCGGCAATGTCCATGCGCAACAGACCGCCCCGGTCATCGCCTTCCAGCGCCTGCAAAATATCTTCCGGTGCCGAGGCCATCAGAAAGTCCCGGTTCAGTTTCAGGGCGCTGTATACCGTCTGAATCTGTTCGGGTATCTGCCTGGTCGCACCCGTTTCGCGCCGGCTGATCAACTGAGCAATGACTTTTCCCAACTCTTCAATCTGTGCCATTATGAAATCTCTTCGGATCATCCCCTCTTCAGTCACATATTTGAATCTTGAAGTTACCCCTCCCCCAACCCCTCCCCACAAGGGAGGGTAGGATTCCGGAGGCTGTTTTTAATTTTTGAATCTTGAATTTTGAATCTTGAATTACGCCGGCAGGAAGTCAAGCTGTTTCCGTTCCAGATTCGCGCTCGCCACCGTGACGGTAACCGGATCGCCAAGCTGATAGACCCGCTTGCGCCGGACGCCGCGGAGGCAGTAGTTCTTCTCGTCAAACTCATAGAAGTCATCATCAAGATGACGGATAGGAATAAGCCCCTCGCACTTGTTTTCGTTCAGCTCGACATACAGCCCCCACTCGGCCACGCCGGAGATGACGCCGTCGTACGTCTGACCCACCCTGTCGCTCATAAACTCCACCTGCTTGTATTTGATCGAAGCGCGTTCGGCCATGGCCGCAGTCTGCTCCATCTCCGAGCAGTGATCGCAGCAGTCGTGATAATATTCGCGCGCAGGACTTCGCCCTCCGGCGAGGTAATGCTCGAGCAGGCGGTGCACCATCATGTCGGGATAGCGGCGGATGGGCGAGGTGAAATGAGTGTAATAGGCGAAGGCAAGACCGTAGTGCCCGATGTTGTCTGTCGAATAGCGCGCCTTCTGCATCGAGCGTACGGCAAGCGTCTCGATCAGGTTCGCCTCGGGGCGTCCCTTCGCTTTGTCGAGCAGGGCGTTGATGCTCCTTGTGAGTTCGGCGCCGCTGCCGTTCGTCTTCAGCTTGTATCCGAAGCGCTGTACGAAGGCGGCGAAGTTTTCCAGCCTGTCGGGATCCGGCGTTTCGTGTATGCGGTATACGAAGGTACGTTTCGCCCTGCCCCGCGGCTGCCGTCCGGCATATTCGGCCACGGCGCGGTTGGCCAGCAGCATGAACTCCTCGATGAGCCGGTTGGCGTCGTTCGACTCATGGAGATGGACGGCGAGCGGTTTGCCGCGCTCGTCGACGTCGAACTTCACCTCGCAGCGGTCGAAGTCGATCGCCCCGTTTTCGAAGCGCACTCTGCGCAACTGCCGCGCGAGGCGGTCCAGCGTCAGTATCTCGTCCCTGAAATCTCCCTTGCCCGATTCGATGACCGCCTGCGCCTCCTCGTAGGCAAAGCGGCGACGGCTGCGGACGACGGTGCGGCAGATGCGCGAGGCGCGTATCGAAGCGTCGTCGTCGAGGATGAAGATGACGGAGAAACAGAGCTTGTCTTCGTCCGGACGCAGGGAGCATATCCCGTTGCAGAGGCGTTCGGGGAGCATGGGGACGGTGCGGTCGACGAGATATACCGACGTGGCGCGCCCGTAAGCCTCGCGGTCGATGACGGAGTCGGGCCTGACGTAGTGCGTCACGTCGGCGATGTGTACGCCCGCTTCCCAGAAGCCGTCGGCCGTGCGCCGCAGCGAGAGCGCGTCGTCGAAATCCTTGGCGTCGCGCGGGTCGACGGTGAAGGTCGGCACGGAGCGGAAGTCTTCGCGGCGTGCGATTTCGTCGGCGTCGATGGCGTCGTCGATGCGTGCGGCCGCCTCTTCCACGTCCTGCGGATAGACGTATGGGAGGCCGTATTCGGCGAGGATGGCGTGCATCTCGGCATTGTTGTCGCCGGCGACGCCGAGGATGTCGACGACTTCGCCGAGCGGGTTTTTGGCGTTCTCGGGCCATTCGACGATGCGGACGAGGGCCTTGTCGTTGTTGCGGCCGCCCTTGAGCATGTCGGGAGGGATGAAGATGTCGTTGGCCAGGGTCTTGTCTTCGGTGACGAGGAAGGCGACGTCGCGGTGCACGTGCAGCCGCCCGACGAAGACGCTCTTTTTGCGCTCGATGACGTCGACCACCTCGGCTTCGCCTCCCGCCCCCCTGCGGCGCGCAAAGACCTGTACGCGCACCCTGTCGCCGTCCATGGCGTGGCGCGAGTTGCGCTCGGCGACGAAGACGGCTTCGCCCCCGTCGTCGGGCAGGAAGGAGTTCTTGCCGTTGCTGCGACGCTGGAACACGCCCGTGGCCACCGTCCCGAGGCTGTTCAGGCGGAAGCGTCCGGGGCTGACCTCGGCCACGATGCCGTCGTAGAAAAGGTCGGAGAGCAGCCCGGCCACCTGCGTCTTGTGCGCCTGCGTCTGCGCGCCGACATAACTGTTCAACTGCCGGCAGTTGTATGCCGCTCGCGGGTTCGACTGAAAGACGTTCAGTACCGCGTGCAGCAGGGCGTCCTTCTTCAGCGGCTTTTTCTTGCGCCCCGTTTTTTCGTTCTGTTTTCGTTTCATAATATATAAATGAAGAATGGAGGCTTATGGATTGCTCCTCTGTGAAACTCTGTGCAACGTCTTCTTTTCTTACACAGAGAACCACAGAGAATATTCCCCGTTTTCAAATCTTGAATTTTGAATTAAATGTCACATATCCGGATGCATTTCTCGAGCGAAGCGATTTTATCCTCCTGCCGGGGCACAAATTCCTGTCCGACGAATCCGCGGTAGCCCGTCTCTGCGAGCGCCTTCATGATGGCGGGGTAGTAGAGTTCCTGCGTCTCGTCGATTTCGGCGCGTCCGGGATTTCCGCCCGTGTGGACGTGTGAGAAAAACGCGTGATAGCGGCGTATGTGCTCGATGATGTTTCCCTCCATGATTTGCATGTGGTAGATGTCGTACAGCAGCCTGAAGTTCGGCGATCCGACGCGGCGGCACAGCTCGACGCCCCAGACCGTGTGGTCGCACAGATAGTCTTTGTGTCCGATGCTGTTGAGCAGTTCCATCGTCAGCACGACGCCGTGCCGTTCCGCCACGGGCGTGATGCGTTTCAGTCCCTTCTCGCAGTTTTCCCACCCCTGCAGGTCGCTGACGCCGTTGCGCCGTCCGGCGAAGCAGATGAGGTTGGTCAGGCCGGCTTCGGCCACGAGGGAGATGACCTGCTCGTAGCTGGCGACCAGTTCGTCGTGCAGCGCAGGGTCATTAAATCCCCGGTCGATGCCCAGCCCCGCGCCCTGCGCCATGGCGACGGTCAGGCCGCGGCCGGTCACCGTCTTCCAGTCCTGCGGATCGAGCAGCTCGACCGACTCGATGCCGATGGATTTGCAGATGTCGCAAAATTCGTCCAGCGGATAGCTGCCGAAGCACCACTTGCTGACGGAGTGACGGATGTTGCCCTTCAGCGGTTCCACGGCCGCCCGGTTCTGTCGCGATACGGCGGCTCCGAGTCCGCCCGTGGCCAGCGCGGCGCTGCCTGCGAGCGCCGCCTTCAATGCCGTTCTTCTTGAGATGTGTTTCATTTCCGAATGTATGTTTTAATGAGTTGATTCCAGTATTTCGCCTGCGGCGCAGACCTTGCGGAGCATTTCGCCGGCGCGCTCGCGTTCGCGTCCTCTCCCGAGCGTTTCGATGGGCACGTATCCGCGATAGCTGCTGCGGCGGATGATGTCCATCACGCGCGGAATGTCCGCCGGCGTCTCCGTACCCCGTATGAATACGTTTTCCTTGATTTGCCACGAGACGGCATAGCCGATCGTCTGCTCGATTTCGCGGTACGGGTCGTTGTGGAAACTCCCGATGTCGAGCATCAGCCCCACGGCGCTGCTGCGGATCAGGGCGAAGAGCTTCTCCACGTCTTCGGCCGTCTTCAGAAAGTCATTGTGGTTCTGCAGGGCGAGGGTGACGCCGTATTGCAGCGCAAAGTCGCCACACTCGTCGATGGCGGCGGCCACGCGGCGCGCCGTCGCGTCCCACGTGTCTCCTTCCGGCACTCCGGCGCCTGCAAAGATGCGCAGCGAGGGCGCGCCCAGACGGGCGGCTACGACGATCCAGTCCTTCACGTGCCGTATCTCCGCTGCCAGCGCAGCCCCGTCGACGCGCGTGAAGTCGTTGCGCACGCCCGTTCCGCTGAACTGTATCCCGCGCCTGAAGGCATGGTATTTCAGGCGGTTGATTTCATCGTCCGCCGGCGGCTGCGGATAGCCGGCGAAGTAATACCCCGTCGCGTCGACGGCCGCAAAGCCCGCGTCCGAGCAGTATTCGATGACGCTTTCCAGCGTCTCGCTGCCATCGGTGAGCGGCGTGTTGAACGAGTAAAGATTGAGGGCGATTTTGATGCGGCTCCGCGAGCCGTCCGCGCCTGCCTCTGCCGCTCCCTGCCCGCGCGCGGCGGGACTGCACAGGAGGGACAGAGCCAACAGAATGGTTGCTGTAATAGATTTCATCACTTGTTTTCGTTTGTAAATTTACCGAGACAAATGTACATGAAAAAACCGGTTTCGCGGCATAAGCGGGGAAATTTAAGATTCAAAATTCAAGATTCAAGATTCAAAACAGCCCTCCGCTATATTTCTCCCCCTCTCCGGCGGCATCAAAGGTGCGCCCGTAGAGACGCGATGCATCGAGTCTCTGCAACCCCGCCGCCCGTCATCCACCCGGCACATTTCTCCCCTCCCTTGTGGGGAGGGGTCGGGGGAGAGGTGGGGGCCGGTAGAGACGCGATGCCTCGCGTCTCCACATTCCAACCCGGTCGACGGTAGAGAGACGCGAAGCATCGCGTCTCTACAATCCCGCCCCGTCCCGCTCATTCCCCGACGACCGCCTTCCGCCTCTGCCCGTCGAAGACGACGATCCACACGCCGGCAGGCAGCGTCTGCGAGACGGTAACGCCCGCCGCCGCGTCGAATACCTTCACCACCGTGCCCGCGAGCGAGTAGACCGTCGCCCGCCCGCCCCGCGGTGAGGAGACGTACACCCGGTTGCCCGACGACCATATCCCGCCGCGCTCCACCACATCCGTGCCCGCACCCGGATCGGTAAAGGTGACGCCCACCGTGAGGTCCTGACGGACGGCAGGGATGCGCACCGTATAGCTCCCGTCGCCGTTCGGCGTGCAGACCGCGCCCGCATTGCCGGCGGTGACGGACGGAGTGTAGCCGGCGTACGCCGCCGAGGGATAGAGAACGAACTCGAAGCCGTTCCCGCTGATGAGCATGTACTGCCCGGGCGCCGGACGGGTCGTCGCGCCCGTGAACGACGGCAGCGTCACCGTGCGGTAGATGACCGGGGGCGCGGGCGGCGTCGGGGGCGCCGGCGCTTCGAGAATCGTAAACGCGCCCAGCGACTCGCCGATCAGGGCGAGGTAGTTCGTGCCCGCCGCAACGTCGACCGTGACGGCATACGTGCCCGGCGCGGAGGGCGCTGTCGTCTGGCCGTCGTACATCACCGTGACGGCTCCCGCTCCGGCGGGCGCAGTGACCGTCACCGGCTGCGGCTGGCCGCTGCAGGCGACGGATGTCAGATCATACGTCAGGGCGGTCGCCGTCAGAGCGGCCGGGTCGATGTCGCCCGACAGATAATACGCAGTGGGCGGAAGGCTGTAGTTGCCGGCCTTTGCGGTAGCGTTCAGCGTGACGGTGACCGTGACCGGTATGCCGCTGTCCGCGTTCTCATCGTCGTAGACCGCGCTGACGGTGCAGTCCGTGGGGTCGAACGGGTCGTCGGCCGCCAGGAGGCCGGTGAAGGTCACGCCGGTCACCGTGGCGACGGTCGTCCCGTCGTAGGGTTTCGCCGTCACCGTGCCGCCGCTGGCGGTGATGCCTTTCGGAGTGATGGCACCCGTCAGCGTATACGGACTGCCCGACAGGATGTAGTTGTCCGCCGTCGGGGTACTTTCCAGCGTCACGGTGACCGTTACCGGTTTGGGGTTGCCGGCGTTGGGGTTGTCGGTGTAGGACGACGCGCCGACGGTGTAGTCCGTGCCGGAGACGAGTTCGTCGGCCATGGAACTGTCGAACGTCACGCCGGTTACCGTGGCGGTGGTATTCCCGTCGTAAGGTTTCGTCGCCGTGACGCCGGAGACGGTGATGGTCTTTTGGATTACCGTGAAGCGCACCGTGAACAGTGCGCTGATGCCGCCTGCGTTCGTCACCCTTACCGTGTCCGTGTATGTTCCGATGGCAAGCCCCGTTTCCGGCTGAAGCGTAAACGGGGTTGTCTCGCTTACGGGAACGGAAGGGAGCGAAGCCGGCATGAGGATCGAGCCGGTCACGTCCAGCGCACCCGTTTCGGTATTTCCCGTATTGCGAACCCTGCCGGTCAGCGCCACCGTAAGAAGGTCGCTGCTGCTGTAGCCGTATTCCTGACTCTCGAAATCATACGGCGCCTGTGCCGTCCCGTCCATCCCTTCCGGTACAAAGGCAACCGCGGTGGGCGTGGACACGAGCGTAGCGGTGTTGTTGTTATTGGTGTTAGGGTGCACATAGCTTTCGCTGTAGTATGCCCCGTCCGCGCCAAGCGTCACCGGTTCACTGCCGGTCGTCGGGGGCAGGTAGAAATAGACCTTGCCTGTGGCGTCGGTTGTCACGTCCCGGATACCGTAGCTGCCGCCCGAAGGAACTTCGCTGCAGACTGTGCTGCCGATGACGCCCGTCGTGACGGGAGTGACGGCTGACAGGCCGCCTACCGTCAGCGTGTTGAGGTAAACAGGATTTGTGCCGTCTCCGGTAGGCGGCGGCCCGGTGTGATTGCTCATTTTTACGCTGCCGCCGGTGATGATGACGGAGCCGTTGTTGTTTTCGTCAAGGCCGCCGCCGATGGCCGAGCCGATGCTGTTGACGCCGCCGGCGTTTGCCGTGACCGTGCCGCCTGAGATGGTGATGCTGCCGCCGATGCCTTTATAGCCGCCGCCGATGCCTGCGCCACCGCCGCTGTTACCGATGCTGTATGCCGTGACCGTGCCGCCGGAGATGGTGATGGCGCCGCCGGAGCCGAAGGTGCCGCCGCCGATGCCCGCACTGCCGGACCAGTAGGGGGGCGTGTAGCTGCCGGTTGCCGTGACCGTGCCGCCGGAGATGTGGATGATGCCGCCGCCGCCACCCATGCCGCCGCCGATGCCTGCGCCGGCGCCGCTCGAGCCGCCGCCACTGCCGGTTGCTTCTATCGTGCCGCCGAGGATCGTGATGGTACCGGCGCCCTGGCCCCAGGAGCCGCCAATGCCTGCGGCGTTTGAGCCACCCTGTGCTGTC
The DNA here is from genome assembly GCA_031266995.1 of Tannerella sp. Taxonomy (GTDB): domain Bacteria; phylum Bacteroidota; class Bacteroidia; order Bacteroidales; family Tannerellaceae; genus Tannerella. The sequence continues at coordinate 1,695 of JAIRZY010000171.1, read as the reverse complement.
AGACGACCGTTCCCCTGAACAGTGAGTTCGGCATTTTCGCCGGCATTTACCGCTATCGCCGGCCAGCTTGCCGGCCCGGTCACACTGTTCGTCCCCGCAAGATTCAGCGTAAGCCTCGCATTGCTGTTGAGCATAATTGCGCCTGCGTTATAGCCGGGAGGAGTGTTAACTGTCGCGCCGTTCAGCGTAAGCACTGCGGTCGCACCCGCTGCAATCTCTATACGTCTGTACTCACCCGCGTCATCACCTGTGACGGTTACGTTCGCGCCGTCCGCGATCGTGTAGACGTGATCGTTGTATGTCCAGCCTGTGCCGCTCGTGGCGGGCGACGCGACAGAGAGATCGATAGTGTTGCTTTGTGCAAACAGATGGCTGCTGCATGTTGCCGCCAGCAGGACGGCTGTAATGATCTTTGAAACGGTTTTCATTTTTTATTTATTTTGACTATTTGTATACAGGTACGGGACTCGATCCTTTTGAAACATCCTCTGCATTCATATTCATGATGAAATAGATTGTTAAAAACTCCATGCGCCGGCAGTTTTTGAATGATAAATTACCGTCCGCGGCCGCGGAAAACGCAAATGAGATCCGAAACATGGTTGCATCGGTTGCGGACGGCGTGTTTTGACCCGAAAACGGGGTGTCCGCGGCCGCGGAAAGCGTGTTTGAGATGCGAAACAGGGTGTCCGCGGTTGCGGAAAGTGTGTTTTTACCCCAAAACAGGGTGTCCGCAGTCACTGCAAGCGACTTTGAGATGTGATTCATACTTTCCGCGGTCACGGACAGTATTTTTTGACTCCAAAACGGGGTGTCCACAGTCACTGCAAGCGATTTTGACATGTGAAACATGCTTTCCACAGTCGCAGACAGCTTGCGGAAGGTCGTGGCATGAAATCCGCAGCCGCGGACGGCGTGAATGAGATATGATTCCTGAAATCCGGGCGCCCGGAAAGCGTGAATCACATCCCAAACATGCTGTCCGAGGTCCCGGAAAATGCAAATCACATCCCAAACATACTCGCCGAGGTCCCGGAAAGTATAAATGACATGTCCGACACGAAATCCGGGCGCCCGGAAAACATGGATGACATGTCCGGCACGAAATCCGGGCGCCCGGAAAACGCGGATGACATGTCCGGCGGGAAATCCGGGCGCCCGGAAAACGTGGATGATATGTCCGGCGGGAAATCCGGGGGCTCGGAAAGCATGGATGACATGTTCGGCACGGAATCCGGGCGCCCGGAAAGCATGGATGACATCTCCGGCATGAAATCCGACGTATCGGAAAGCGTGAATGACATCTCCGGCATGAAATCCGACGTGTCGGAAAGCGAGGATGACATGTCCGGCACGAAATCCGACGTGTCGGAAAGCGAGGATGACATGTCCGGCACGAAATCCGACGTGTCGGAAAACGTGGATGACATGTCCGGCATGAAATCCGACGGCCGGGACAGCGAGAATGACATGTCCGGCACGGAATCCGACGCGTCGGAAAGCGCGGATGACATCTCCGGCAAGAAATCCGACGGCCGGGACAGCGAGAATGACATGTCCGGCACGGAATCCGACGTGTCGGAAAGCGTAAATAATATCTTCGACATGAAATCCACGGCTGTGGAAAGCGTAAATAATATCTCATTTACGAAATCCACGGTTGCGGAAAGTGTGAATGACATTTTCATTGCCGCG
>JAIRZY010000130.1 GCA_031266995.1 Tannerella sp. | reverse complement strand
ACGAGCTTGGCCAGCGTGTTGGCCTTCGATTCGAGGAGCGAGTAGAGGTTGTAGTCGACGTTGTCGTCCTTGATTCTCAGTGCTTCTTCAAGACATTCGACTGCCTCGCGGTTTTCATCGAGGCGGGTGTGGACGATGGCCAGCTTGTCGAGCGTATCGGCCAGGTGGAGGGCATATTCCGGATTGCCGTGCAGGAGTGAAAGCTCGCGCCGTATCTTCGCCACTTCCTCGAAGATGAGGAGGGCTACGGGGAAGTTGTCCGAAAGCCCGTGGCTGTCGCCGATGATGCTCATCATGTTCGCCACTTCCTCGCGGTATTCGGCCGGATCCTGCTCGCTGAGTTCGGTGTAGAGCGTAAGGGCTTTCCCGGTGTGTTCGATGTTCTTCGGATAGTCTTTCCGCTTCGACGCGATGGCGCCCATTGCCCAGAAGCTCTTTGCCTTGTAGAGCTTGCAGGCTTCTCCTTCCAGATCATCGGCCATGACGGAGGCGTCGTCGAGCAGCTCGAACGCCCAGTCCAGCTCGTCGGTAAGCCTCAGGTAGGCAGCCAGCTCATAGAGTGTGTGCACGTTGAAGGACGCATCGCGCGCCTTCTCCAGAAGGCGGTAAACGTCTTTGTACCATTCGGGATTTTCAACGAAGGTGTAGCGGTAAAGCGCCTTGACGATCAGTTCGTACGACCTGCGCCTGAGCCGGATGCGCAGTTTTTCCTTCCGCTCTTCGTCCGTCTCCTTGTAGAAGTCTTCCTCGAGGCGGTCTATTTCCTCGAATATCGCCACGTCGTCCAGCGCCTGGTCCATTTCGGGGAATTCTCCCCGGTAGAAATGCTCGCTGGCCCGTTGCAGGCGTTCCGACCGGTGCGGAATTGTCCTGAAAGTCTCGTGGAGACTGATCGTATACTCTTTCAGCTTTAGCTGCCGGTCGATCAGAAGCTGCAGCTTTTTGTTCAGTTCCAGCAGCGCGTTTTCGTCCTGCGTTTGCTCAATCTGCTCTTTCAGGCTGATGGCCGTATCCATAATATCGTTGCAGTATACCGATCTTTCCAGTATCCGGTTTACTACGATGTGCGACGGCCCTTTCTCGTTCATCGGGTTGTTTGTATTCATATCGTTTCAATGAGTGCCGGTTGCGGCGTTATCTGTTTTTTCGCGTTGCAAATATACAAAACAATATGCAGATAAAGAAATCCGCGTCGCGATTCGATTTTTTGAATCTTTGAGAAAAATGCCTTACCTTTGCCCGTGATGCAGTCGGCCGGTCTGTCGCTCGTCCTTCGCACACGCTGCGGGGAGGGGAGGAAAGTCCGGGCAACACAGAGCGCCATGCTTCCTAACGGGAAGCTGTCCGCGAGGGCAGAGCAGTGTAACAGAAAATAACCGCCGCCGCGCGCCGGTGTGCAAGCGGGCGGTAAGGGTGAAAAGGCGAGGTAAGAGCTCACCGCTTCCGTGGCGACGCGGGAGGCTGTACGCCTGATGGGTTGTAAGGTCATGTATACCGGCGAATCAGAGTGGCTCGCTCGATGCCGGGGGGTAGACCGCACGAGCTTGCCGGCGACGGCAGGCCGAGATGAATGGCAGACGCCCTGCCGCCCACAGGGGGTGGCGGGGAACAGAACCCGGCTTACAGGCCGACTGCATCTTTTCCCGCTGTATACCGTAAACGAATGAACACGATGATATTTTGAAGGAGAAAATACGACAGGGAGGCGACCTGACTTCGGGGGCGGTGTGGAAGGCGATGCTGGCCTTCGCTTCGCCTCTGCTGGCGGGCAATCTGCTTCAGCAGTTATATAATCTGGCAGACAGTGTCATCGTCGGTCATTTTCTGGGCAAGGAGGCGCTGGCGGCCGTCTCGGCGTCTTTTTTCATCTATTTCTTTATCATCTCGCTGATGATCGGCGTCGGGAGCGGCATCACGGTCGTCGTCTCGCAGTACTGCGGCGCCCGGCAGTACGAGAAGGTGCAGCGCGCCTTTTCGTCGTTTTTCATTTTCATGTGGTGGGCGGGGATCGTGTTCTCGTGCGCGGGCATGTTTTTCGCCGAAGGCTTTTTCCGCCTGACGAATACGCCGGAAGAGGTCGTGCCCTTTGCCGTCGACTATTTCAGGATATATATTGGCGGGACGTTCCTGTTCGTCATGTTCAACAGTCTGATCTCCGTGCTGCGCGGCACGGGCGATTCGACGCGCCCGATGCTGTTCATCCTCCTGGCGGCGGGGCTGAACGTGGGGCTTGACCTGCTCTTCATCGCCGTCTTCGGCTGGGGCGTCGAGGGCGCGGCCTGTGCCACCATTGTGGCGCAGGGCTGCGGGCTGGCGGTCGCGCTGACGTACGTGCATCGCCGGCACGAACTGTTTTCGCTGCGCCGGCGAGACATGGTCTTCGACCGCCGGCTGTTCGTGCAGGGACTGCGGATAGGACTGCCGACGAGCGTGCAGCAGTGCGCCATCGCGGTGGGCCTGATGGCGCTGCTGGGCATCGTGAACGGCTTCGAGACCGACACGCTGACGGCCTACGGCGCGGCGGGCAAGATCGACACGCTCATCTCGCAGGTGACGCTGACGTTCGCGGGGGCGCTGGCGGCGTTTTGCGGACAGAACATCGGGGCGCGGCGCTTCGACCGGGTGCGGCGGGGCGTGAGGTTCGCGATGTGGCTGAACATGGCGTTCGGCCTCGCGATGTTCGCACTGGTGTGGTTCTGCGGCAGGGGCATGATGCGGATGTTTACGACCGACGCGGCGGTGGTCGACATCGGGTATGAATATCTGCTCGTGACGGGCAGTTTCTTTGTCGTGAACGGTATGCTGCACATCCTTACGGGCGCGCTGCGTGGGGCGGGCGATACGGTTTTTGCGATGATAACGAGCATCGTCACGTTCTGGCTGGCGCGTATCCCGCTTGCGTATTTCCTGAGCGACGCGTGGGGGCGGAGCGGCATCTGGTGGGCTGTCGACATCAGCGTCGGCATCGGCTTTCTGGCTACGGCGATATATTACCGGACGGGACGGTGGAGGAGTAAATTCAAGATTCAATGATTCAAGATTCAAAGATTTGAAACCGCCCTCTGTGTCTCTCTCTGCTCCTCCGTGTCTCTCTGTGTCACTTTTCACTTCTTACACAGAGAGACACGGAGAAGACACAGCGTTCCACAGAGTTTTTTCTCCCGCCGGTGATAGATTTGACCGGTATTCGCTCTCTATATAATATAAGGAAGAAGGAAACGGTTAATTTAAAATAGAACGGAAATGGGAAAATCAGATTTTTTGAAGAACGGATCGCCGGACGAACAGTTATTCGCGGCGGCGAAGAGTGGAGATATCGCGCTGACACGGGAGTTGCTGGCGGAAGGTGCGAATGTGAACGCGAGGGATGAGTATGGCTGGACGGCATTGAGATGTGCAGTCACGAAGAAAGATCACGAAACGGTAAAACTCCTGCTGGAAAATGGCGCGGATGTAAATGCAAATAGGAGGGAGCATGACATGACGGTATTGATGGATGCAGCCTGGAACAGTCACCCCGAAACGATAAAACTCCTGCTGGAGCATGGTGCGGATGTAAACGCAACGAATATGCATGGCAAGACTGCATTGATGAATGCAGCCGTGAACGGTCGCACCGAAACGGTAAAACTCCTGCTGGAGAAAGGCGCGGATGTGAACGTGAGGGATAATGATGGCGATACGGCATTGATGAATGCAGTCGAGGGCGGTCACACCGAAACGGTAAAACTCCTGCTCGAAAATGGCGCGGATGTGAACGTGAAGGATAATAAGTATGGCAGGACGGCATTGATGCGGGCAGCCGTAAAAGGTCACATCGAAACGGTAAAATTCTTGCTGGATAATGGCGCAGATGCGAACGCGATGAATAAGGATGGCTTGACGGCATTGATGAAAGCAGTAAAGGACGGTCGCACCGAAACGGCAAAATTCCTGCTGGATAATGGCGCAGATGCGAACGTGATGAATGAGGATGGCTTGACGGCATTGATGCTTGTGGCTGTGAACGGTCACACCGAAACGGTAAAACTCCTGCTGGAGCATGGCGCGAACGTAAACGCGAAGAATAAGTGGGGAACGGTATTGATGCTTGCAGCCCGGAACGGTCACACCGAAACGGTAAAACTCCTGCTGGAGCATGGCGTGGATGTAAACGCGAAAGATAAGAAAGGCAAAACAGTATTGATGTATGCAGCCGTGAACGGTCACGCCGAAACGGTAAAACTCCTGCTGGAGCATGGCGTGGATGTAAACGCGAAAGATAAGAAAGGCAAAACGGTATTGATGTATGCAGCCCGGAACGGTCACGCCGAAACGGTAAAACTCCTGCTGGCGGAAGGCGTGGATGTGAACGCGAAAGATAAGAAAGGCAAAACGGTATTGATGTATGCAGCCGTGAACGGTCGCACCGAAACGGCAAAACTCCTGCTGGAGCATGGCGCGGATGTGAACGCGAGGGGAAAGTACAGCGACATGACGGCACTGATGCATGCAGCGGAGGGAGGTCACACCGAAACGGTGGAACTCCTGCTCGAACATGGCGCGGATGTGAACGTGAGGAGTAATGAGTATGGCTGGACGGCATTGATGTATGCAGTCTGTCACATCGAAACAGTAAAATTCCTGCTGAAGAATGGAGCGGATATGAATGTGAAGGGTAAGGCGGGTTCAACGGCATTGATATATGCGGCCAGGAGAGGTTACACCAAAACGATAAAACTCCTGCTCGAGCATGGTGCGGATGTAAACGCAACGAATAATAATGGCAATACGACACTGATGTATGCAGTCAGGAGAGGTCGTACCGAAACGGTAAAACTCCTGCTGGAGAAAGGCGCGGATGTAAACGCAACGGGTAAGAATGGCGTGACGGCATTGATGATGGCAACCAGGAGAGGTCACGACGAAATAGTGCAACTCCTGAAGAATCGGGAAAGGAAGTGGTGGAAGTGGTGAAAGCGCCGCCGTCCGGCGGTTGCGCGTAGAGACGCGATGCATCGCGTCTCTACCTTCAGCCCGGCGCAGGCAGGAGACGCCTCTCCACGCAGCGCCATGCTGTTCATCAAATCACTTCATATCAAACACCGTCGAGAGCGGCGTCTTCTGCACAAAGTCGAACAGCGTCAGCTTGCGAATCTTGTAGTAGCTGAGCCAGTAGTTTTTGAGCGCCGTGACGTAGTTGCGCCGCGCCTCCTGCTGCCGGTTGAGCGAGAGCGTCAGGCTGTTGATGTCGGCCTTCCCGATCATGAAGCGCTGCTTCGTCTCGGCGTAGGCAGTCTCGGCGAGGTCGAGCGCTTCCTCGGCGCTGACGATCAGGCGCTGCTGTATGTTGAAATCGCCCACGGTCATGATCAGGTCTTCCTCGAGGGCCAGCTCTTCCTGCCGCGTCGAGATGCGGGCGACGCTGAGCGTGTTGCGGGCAATGTTGTGCCTGCCCCGCCGTATGCCCCAGTCGATGATCGGGATGGTGATCGAGATCGAGACCACGTCCTGGCGCAGCGGGTCGGTGTATACGTTGCCGAAGCGCTCGGCCACCTGGTTGAAGCCGATGCTGGCGCGCATCGAGGCGTTGAAGAGCGCCTCCCACCGCGCCCTGTCGACCGCCTGCTCGGCCTCGAGGATCTGCTGGCGGAGGTCGAGAAACTTCGGGTTGTTCTCGCGCGCCTTCTCGAGCGCGTCGTCGACGTCGAGGATCATCTCGCCCGGGCGTCCCGGCAGGCGCAGGCGTATCTCCGTGTTCTTGTCGAAGTTCAGGAACGAGGCGAGGCCAAACATGGCGCGCTTGAGGTCGATGTCCGCGTTTTGCAGCGTGTTGCGGGCGTTGACGGCGTCGAGCTGCAGCGTGAGCAGGTCGGCGCGCGTGATGGAGGCGATGCGGTAGCGCTGCTCGCCGGTGCGATACAGCGTGTCGGTCGACGCCACGTTGTCGCGCGCCAGGTCATACTCCGCCTGCGCCATCGCCAGGCCGAAGAAGTATCCGGTCGCCGTCTCGCTGACCTGCTCGACGCTGTACAGAAATTCCCGTTTCACCTTCTCATATTTCAGCGGCTCGATCCGCCGTTCCCACCTGAAGGGGTTGTACCCGATCAGCTCCTGCGAATAGCCGAAGCGGATCGGTACGGCCGTGTACTGCGTGTAGGCGCTGGAGCCGAAGTTGCGCATGTATCCCAGATCGGTATCGAGGAAGAAGCGCCCCCCGAGCATGTCGAAATTCTGCTCGACGGACAGCCGGCCGTATGAATAGAAATACTGCTGGCGGCGGTATACGTCGATGTCCGCCTCCGAGTCGTAGCGACGCGTGATGTCGCTGTAATACTGTGCCGGCGTAAGGTTTAGCTCGAGGCTTGGGAGGCGTCCGGCGCGATAGGTGCGGAACTGCCAGAAGCCGGCCAGATACATGTTGCGGCTGCGAAAGGCTTCGAGCGAGCTGTCGGCCGCGATAGCGATCGTCCGGTCGAGCGTCAGCATCACGGGCTGCGCCGCGGCCGGACCGGCGAACAGGGAGAGGAAGAACAGGACGGACAGAGTTGTTTTCATGATCTTATTTCGTTTGAATTAAATGTTCTATTTGCTGTTTTAATTTCGGTAAATCATTGGAGATAACGCCCCAGACGACGGTATTGTCTACCATGTCGTAACCGTGAATCACCCAATTCCTCATGTTGACAATTTTTCGCGCTTCGCTGATTTCAATCCCGGGATCTATTTCCAGTATCCGCCTTACCGCTTCGCCGATGATTTCGAACTCGCGTTCCACGGCACGCCTTAATTTCTTGTCGTTTCGATAGGCAAAAAAATCCCGCTCTGCTCCCAGATAGTCATATATTGAGTGAATAGATACATCTATGTCATGCAGATATTTCCGAATCCGTTCCATAAATCAGTTCTTTTGTCCGGTTGATACTGTTGATAAAATAGGGATTGGAGAGCGACGGCTCCGTCACCACGTCTATTTCCCGTCTGAAAAGGTGGCGAAGGCGTTCGTGCAGCGTAAAATAGTTTGCACTGTATTCATTTATGCTCAGGCTGTCGTCGAACGCGATGAGAAAATCAATGTCGCTCGCCGCCGTCATCTGTCCGGACGATGCCGACCCGAATACGTACATTCTTTTGATACGTAGCTGCCTGCACAGTTTCGCCAGTTCGTTCTTCCGTTTCTTTACAATGTCATGCATAATAATTTCCGTTATTCTGTTCTGCAAAAATAATGAATATTTCGATTCCGTAACGAATCGTGCGTGCAAAGAGGGTTTTTATATCGCATTCGGCGTGGTTTTATCAGTTTTTTACATTACATAGCGCCGTGCCGCGCGAAGTGCCGGCATAAACAGATTTATTCATGAATACGGACAGTCGTTGTTAGCGACCATTAACAGGTGCTGTTAGTGACCATGAACAGGCGCAGTTCATGACCATGAACAGGAGCTGTTAGCGACCATGAACAGGCGCTGTTAGTGACCATGAACAGGTAGCTGTTAGTGACCGTTAACAGGCGCTGTTAGCGACCATGAACAGATAATGATTAATGGCCGTGAACAGGGGTTGTTCGCGGCCGTTAGCAGGCGCTGTCATGCGGGCATAACAGTGCCTGTAAAATACTGTGTATCAGCTTGCGGGCTGTTACGCTGCTGCGCTGCGGCGGTAGATGAACCAGTATATGAGCGGGATGATGAAGAGGCTGACGGCGGTGCCGATCAGCATGGCGGCGATCATGGCGATGGCGAGCGGCTTCTGCAGTTCGCTGCCCATGTCGAACGAGAAGAGCAGCGGCACCATGGCGAAGATGGTGGTGAGCGAGGTCATGACGATGGGGCGCAGGCGGCGGCGGCCGGCTTCGTGGATGGCGTCGAGCAGGGGCATGCCGCTCTTGCGCAGCTCGTTGATGGCGTCGAGCTTGAGTATCGAGTCGTTGATGATCACGCCGCAGGTGACGACGATGCCGATGGCGCTCATCAGGTTCAGCGAGTGGCCGCAGGCCCAGAGGACGAGCAGCGCGGCGGCCGTGTCGACCGGTATCTCGAGCAGCACGATCAGGGGCTGGAGGAAGCTCTCGAACTGCGCGGCGAGGATGAAGTACATCAGCAGCAGCGAGACGAGGAGGATGACGACCATCTCGTTCATCATCTTGCGGTTGGAGAAGAAGCTGCCGGTGAAGGCTACGTCCCACGCGTCGGCGCCGGATACGCTGCGCACGCTCTCGCCGACGCCGGCCATCAGCGCCCCGGCGTCGTCTACGCCGTAGAAGCCGAAGGGGATGTATTCGCCGTTTCGGCCGGCCGTGATGGTCTTCAGGTCTTCGCCGGGGACGATGCGGACGAGCGACTGGAGGGGGACGTATCGCTCGGGCCGTCCCTCTTCGGCGACGGCGCGCACGAGCGTGGTGCGCATCAGTTCGTCGACCGACTGCCGGCTGCCGGCGATCGTGATCGGGAGGTACTGCTGGTAGGAGCGCAGCATCGCGGCCTCGTTGTCCTTGAAGGCCGTTTTCAGCGTGCGGTATACCTCGTCGTAGCTGACGTTGTAGAGCAGCAGGCGCTGGCGGTCGATCATCAGGTTCAACTGATTGTCGAACGGCACGCCGGAGGGGGCGCGGCCCGTCCGCCCGCTCATCTCCGCCGTCCACCGGCGCACGACGGCGGGCGACGGCTCTTCAGCCCTGTTGCGCGAGTAGAGTTCGGCCACGAGGTCGGCCTCGCCCGTCACAAAGAGCTTCTCGAACACGGTCACCGGAGGCGAAAAGGTGATGATGGCGCCCGGATACGTCTCGCGCAGCCAGTCCTCGATCCGTTCGCGCAGGGGAGGAATCTCCGGCGGCGTCGCGGTCTTGAAATACATCTCTGCCTCCGAGACCGACAGCTCGCGGTCGCGGTTGAGCAGGAACTGCTGCTGCCCGATGAAGGCCGTCTGTTCCGCCGTCAGCGCGGCGGTCGCGCGAAAGAGCGAGTCCACGCGTGCGCGGTTTTCGCCCACGTGTATGTTTTCGCCCCACTCGACGAAGGCCGTCACCTCGTTCTGCCCTATTTCGGGCATCCGGCTCTTCGGCACCCACTTGAAGAGCATCACGCAGAGCGGCAGCGACAGGACGACGACGAGCAGGCTCGACATCTTGTGGCGAAACACGAAATCGACGCCCGCGTCGTAGAACCGGTCCATCGTATGCTCCTTCACCGGGTTCCATATCTTCATCCCCAGCCGCCCGCGGAGGCTGTACACCATCTTATACAGCACCGGCAGCAGCATGATGCCCGTCAGGTACGACACGATCAGTCCGATGGACACGGCAAAAGCCTGGTCGTAGAAGATCGCCCCCGCGATGCCGCTCATGAACACCAGCGGCACGAAGACGGCGATGGTGGTAAAGGTCGAGCTCAGCATCGGCGTGATCACCTCGGTCGTACCCCGGTCACACGCCTCCTCGAGCGAATAGCCCATCACGCGATACTGCGCAATGTTTTCCGTCACAATAATCGAACTGTCTATCATCATCCCCAGCGCCAGGATCAGTCCCGAGAGCGAGATGATGTTCAGCGACATGTGGAAAAGGTAGAAGAAAAGAAAACTGATGGCAAGGCTGGCCACCATGCTCAGCCCGATGACCAGCGGACTCTTGACGTCGCCAAGGAAAAGAAACGCCACGATGCAGATGAAGATGAAGCCGAGCGAGAGGTTCTGCTTCAGGTTCGAGATCGTATAGTCCAGCAGCTCCGTCTGGTTCTGCGAGATCGAGAACTCGATGTCGGGATATACGACCGCGAAGTAGTCCGTCACCCCGCGCAGCGATTCCCTCATCGCGTCCATCTTCTCGTCCGCCTGCTTGATGACGGCCAGCGTGACCGCCCGCCTGCTGCCCGAGAGCGACATGCCCGTCTCCTTTTCGGGCACGATGGCGATCGAGGCCAGCTCCTTCAGGCGATAGATGCGCCCGCTCTTGCGCAGGTAGATGTCGCCGACGTCTTCGGCCGTGCGCAGCAGCGTCGAAAACTTGATGTTGTATTCATAGTAGCCGTCGCGCACCGTCATGCTGCCCGGCTCGATATTGTTTTCCGTCAGTGCCTTTTCGAGATCCTCGACCGTGATGCCCGCCATCCCGAGCAGCGCCATGTCGGGGACGATCTGCAACTGCCGCGTCACGACGCCCGTCACGTCGACCATCGCCACCTCGGGCAACTGTTCGATTCGCCGCCTGATGACCGTCCCCGCAAAGTCGCACAGCGCGAGGAAGCGGTCGTCTTCGTCCTGCGCCGCCGCCGCCGGCAGGCCGTTGCTCGCCGGCCGCAGCGTCAGGTTCAGATAGAAGACGGGGATATCCGTGGCGCTGGCCTTGATGACGCGGGGACGCTCGACCTCGCGCGGGAGGTAGTTCATCGCGGCGTCGATCTTCTCGTTCACCTCGATAAAAGCCAGATCCGTATCGACGCCAAAGTCGAAATAGAGGCGTATCAGTCCGGCCCCGTCGCGCGTCTCGCTCTTGATGTCGCGCAGGCGGTTCACCTGCATCAACTGCTGCCTGACCGTCCGCACGACGGTATT
>JAIRZY010000106.1 GCA_031266995.1 Tannerella sp. | reverse complement strand
GTATCATCTTCTCGATCGGGATCACCAGAATCCCTTCGGCGCCGAGGTTTTTCAGCTGGCCGATGATTTCCCAGAAGTGTTTTTCCGTAATCACGGACTGCACCGAAACCCAGCCTTCGTCGGCTAACGGCGTGACGGTCGGACTTTTCATGCCGGGCAGCAGTTTCGTAATTTCTGCCAGTTGCGCTTTGGGGGCGTTCAGCAGCACGTATTTCCGGCCTGCGGCTTCCTGTACGGCGGCAAATCGAAACAGCATCTCATTCAGTACTTCCCGCTTGTCGGCCGTCAACGACTTGTTGGCAATCAGCAGCGCCTCGCTTTTCATCACGACTTCTACCTCTTTCAGGCGGTTGCTGACAAGCGTACTGCCCGAACTGACGATGTCGAAAATCGCATCCGCCAGCCCGATGCCCGGCGCAATCTCGACCGAGCCGGAAATCTCGTGCAGCGCGGCGCTGATGCCGTTTTCGCTCAGAAAACGCTTCAGGATTACCGGATAGGAGGTGGCGACCGTCTTTCCCTCGAACCACCGCAAGTCTTCGTACACGGCATCTTTCGGGATGGCCAGCGAGAGACGGCATTTGCTGAATCCCAATCGCTTGACCAGTTCCGCTTCCTGCCCTTTCTCCACATATTCGTTTTCGCCCACGATGCCGGCGTCCGCCACGCCGTTGGCGACCGACTGCGGGATGTCGTCGTCGCGCAGAAACAGCGCCTCGACCGGAAAGTCCACGGCCGACAGCAGCAGTGTACGTTTGGCCCTGCTCAGCCGGATGCCCGACTCTTCGAGCAGCGCCACGGTCTCGTCATACAGACGCCCTTTGGATTGTATCGCTATTCGTAACATATTCATTCTTTTTCAGTAAGCCCTGGCAAACAGTACGCGCTGCGGCGACGGCCTGCCGGTCACCATGCACTGACCCGCCGCCGTCCGGTCGCCCTCCAGCGGGATGCAGCGGATGGTCGCTTTCGTCTCGCTCTTGATGCGTTCCTCCGTTTCCGCCGTGCCGTCCCAGTGCGCCATGATGAAACAGCCTTCCTCGATTTTCGCCTTAAATTCGTCGTACGTGTCCACTGTCACCGTGCGGGATTCGCGCATGTCGAGCGCCTTCCTGTAGATGTTTTGCTGTATTTCGCCGAGCAGCTTCTGTACGTATGCTTCGATGCCTTCGCACGCAACCGTTTCCTTTTCAAGCGTGTCGCGACGCATCACTTCAACCGTACCGTTCTCGAGGTCGCGGCCGCCCATCGCCAGACGGACGGGAACGCCTTTCAGTTCGTATTCGGCGAATTTCCAGCCGGGTTTCCGGTTGTCGGCGTCGTCGTATTTGACGGTGATACCCCGCGCTTTCAGGTTGCCGGCAATGACGGCGACCTTTTCGCTGATCTGCGCCAGTTGCTCCGCGGAACGGTATATCGGGACGATAACTACCTGTGTCGGCGCGAGCAGCGGCGGGAGAACCAGCCCGTTATCGTCGGAATGTGCCATGATGAGCGCTCCGATCAGGCGGGTGGAAACGCCCCACGACGTCGCCCATGCGTAGTCGGTTTTTCCCTCGCGGTCGATGAACGTCACGTCGAACGCCTTTCCGAAGTTCTGCCCGAGGAAATGCGACGTACCCGCCTGCAGCGCCTTGCCGTCCTGCATCATGGCTTCGATGCAGTACGTCTCCAGCGCGCCGGCAAACCGTTCGCTCGCCGTCTTGATGCCCCTGAGCACGGGCAGGGCCATGTATTTCTCGGCAAATGCGGTGTAAACGTTCAGCATCCTGAGCGCTTCCTCTTCGGCTTCCGCGCGCGTGGCATGGGCGGTATGCCCTTCCTGCCAGAGAAATTCGGCCGTGCGCAGGAACAGCCGCGTACGCATCTCCCAGCGCATCACGTTGGCCCACTGGTTGACCAGCACCGGCAGGTCGCGGTAGGAGTGAATCCAGTTGCGGTAGGTGTTCCAGATGATGGTTTCGGACGTGGGACGGATGATGAGTTCCTCCTCCAGCCGGGCGGCCGGGTCGACCACCACGCCGCTGCCGTCCGCCGCATTTTTCAGCCGGTAGTGGGTCACCACGGCGCACTCCTTTGCAAAGCCTTCCACGTGGTCGGCCTCGCGGCTTAGAAACGACTTGGGGATCAGCAGCGGAAAGTATGCGTTCTGATGGCCGGTTTCCTTAAACATGTCGTCCAGCACGCGCTGCATCTTTTCCCAGATAGCGTAGCCATAGGGCTTGATGACCATGCAGCCGCGCACGGCCGAATTTTCAGCCATGTCTGCCTTTATTACCAGATCCTGATACCACTGCGAGTAGTTTTCGCCTCTCGGCGTGAGTTCTTTCAGTTCTTTTGCCATATAAATTAATTCAAAGATTCAATTATTCAAAGATTGGGGGAGGGGTCAGTACTGTTCCTTTTCGCCGGGGAAGTCGCGGTTCTTCACGTCTTCGATGTATGCCTGCACGGCTTTTGTAATCACCGCGTTCAGGTCGGCATAGCGTCGCAGGAAGCGGGGCGAAAAGTCCCGGTTGATGCCCAGCATGTCGTGCATCACGAGCACCTGCCCGTCGGCATAGCGTCCGGCGCCGATGCTGACGGTCGGGATGGCCAGTTCTTCGGACACCTGCTTTGTCAGCAGCGCGGGAATCTTCTCCAGCACGATGCCGAAACAGCCCAGTTCTTCGAGCAGGTGCGCGTCTTCGATCAGTTTTTTCGCTTCGGTCTGCTCGCGGGCACGCACGGCGTAGGTGCCGAATTTGTTGATGGACTGCGGCGTCAGTCCCAGGTGTCCCATGATGGGGATGCCTGCGCACAGGACGCGCTCGATGGATTCGCGTATCTCCGCGCCGCCCTCCATCTTGATGCAGTCGGCGTGTGTCTCCTTCATCACGCGGATGGCCGAACAGAGCGCCTCCTTCGAATTGCCCTGATACGTGCCGAAGGGCAGGTCAACGACAACGAGCGCGCGCCGGACGGCCTTCACGACCGACTTGCCGTGGTAAATCATCTGGTCGAGCGTGATGGGGAGCGTGGTCACGTTTCCCGCCATCACGTTCGATGCCGAATCGCCGACCAGAATCACGTCCATTCCCGCGCTGTCGATGATTTTGGCCATCGAATAGTCGTAGGCCGTGAGCATGGAAATCTTTTCGCCGCGCCGCTTCATCTCTATCAGGCGGTGCGTCGTCACCTTCCGTGAAGTGTCGTCGGATGTTATTGCAACTGACATAAAGTTCGTTTTTTTCGCCGCAAAGATAGTGAGGAATGAGGAATTAAAGATTCAAAAACTCAAAAATTCAAAGATACAAGAGGTTTCGGCGTGAACGGCTGTTGTGTCGCGGCATCGTTCGAACAGCCGGCCACGGCGGTTCTCCGCCTTCTCCGAATCCGCGGAAAGCATGAATAACATCTTAAACACGCTTTCCGAGGTCCCGGAAAATGCAAATCACATCTCAAACACGCTTGCCGAGGTTCCGGAAAGTATAAATGACATGTCCGACACGAAATCCGGGCGCCCGGAAAACGCGGATGACATGTCCGGCACGGAATCCGGGCGCCCGGAAAGCGTGGATGACATGTCCGGCACGAAATCCGGGCGCCCGGAAAACGCGGATGACATGTCCGGCGGGAAATCCGGGGGCTCGGAAAGCATGGATGACATGTCCGGCACGGAATCCGGGCGCCCGGAAAGCATGGATGACATCTACGGCATGAAATCCGACGTATCGGAAAGCGTGAATGACATCTCCGGCATGAAATCCGACGTATCGGAAAGCGTGAATGACATCTTCGGCATGAAATCCGACGTGTCGGAAAGCGTGGATGACATGTCCGGCACGAAATCCGACGTGTCGAAAAACGTGGATGACATGTCCGGCATGAAATCCGACGGCCGGGACAGCGAGAATGACATGTCCGGCACGAAATCCGACGCGTCGGAAAGCGCGGATGACATCTCCGGCAAGAAATCCGACGCGTCGGAAAGCGTAAATAATATCTTCGACATGAAATCCACGGCTGTGGAAAGCGTAAATAATATCTCATTTACGAAATCCACGGTTGCGGAAAGTGTGAATGACATTTTCATTGCCGCGGAGCCGTTTGATTCCGTAGCGAAAATCACGTATTTGCCGGTGCTCGAAAACGGGAGAGCGTCCTTCCGCCGGGCGTCAATACCGTCCCGTCACTCTCACGGTTATCGCCGAAAGCGGTGCGACGCAGTCTGTATCACCGTCGATGAAACGGATTCTGCAAACATGCCTTTTGCAGCCCGGGATATGTTTTTTTGCCATCATTTTTCGGAAGATTCGAAAAAGGCCGAAGAAGTTCATCTATTTGCTTAACTTTGCCTCCTGATTTGATAACAGAATATGGCAAAAAAGAAAAAAAGCAAGCAGAACAATTATGCCCGGCGAAAAATCGAGGAAACGCAGCGGCGAAATGAGTATTTCAAACGCCTGAAAGCCATCTGCGACATGATCCATCCCGACCTGCATCCCATGCTCGGACCGCTGCAGCGTATGATCCTTTACGAATCGCGGGGATTGCCCTTCAAGGTGCTGGCCGATGGAAAAGTGTCCGAAGAACTGATGGACGCCATCAACGAGTATGCCCGTATGGTGCAGAAGAAAGAAGCCGTGCCGATAGATGCCGCGGAAGAGCATAAGATCAGTATTATGGAATACCACCGCTACCTCTCGCCTCTGGAGTGGCTGATTCGTCCCGACGGGCCGTACGACCCGGATATCCGCCCGGAACCGGATCGCTTTAAAGGCTTTCCCTGGTATGAATCCTTTTTTGAACACAGGGAAAAACGTCTGGGCATTTATTACCGGCAAATCACCCAACTGTTCACTATGGTGATGAGTTTCGTAAGCGATCTTCGCTATTACATATATTATATGCACTTCGAGGAGGTGCTCGGAGGCCGCAAAAACACGTTCGACCTGAAATACCACCTGAACATTCACATTCAGCCTCACCGGGTAGAACGCAGGCACATCAGGCTTCACAACGGCGAGAAGCGCAACGCGCTGCGCATGACGGTTTCCTGTCCGCCGGATGCAGCCCGTACTGTTGAAGTGCCCGAAAACCTGCGTTTCTTTCCCCTGTCGATTTCGCCGTCCTTCATCGGCGCAAAGGGTTTCCGGGCGAATAAAAGGCGCCCGATATACGTCTCGGAACATGCGCTCAACCGTCTGGACGAACGCACAGGCTGCGCAAGTTCGGGATACATGCAGATGTTCATGTACCAGTCCCTGTCGGCTGCTACCTCCCTGGAACTGAAAGACGGGCGGCTGCTGCTGGAGTTTCGCGCGTTCAACCATAAAATCGGTTATCTGGTGCTGAGCATACAGCCCAACAGTATCCTGGTGCACACCTTCCTGCTGCTGACCGCCGACGGTACGCCGGAAGGAAAAAATCTGCGCCGGCAGCTCGGCCTTCAAAAGCAGGACCACCAGTACCTCGGCATCGACAAGCTGAGCACCTTTATCCACTCCGACATCCTGCAGCACGAAGACGTATGCCAGTGGTTTCGGGACGCAGGCTGCGAATCGCTGCTGAAAGTATGCGAAGTCCTGAAAACCGACGAACTGTGGACGCAGGACAGCGAGCAGATCCGGCTGGCCGGGCGCATAAGGGAATACCTGAAAGCCAACGAACCGACAGACGCCTGGGATATCCCGGAAGAAGAGGAAAACAGCGGGGAAGAAGAAAACGGCGCAGAGGAAGAAGACGCGGCAGGTCAGCTCCCGCCCCTGCCGATCGCCGGAGAAGAACAGTTCGCGGGCGTAAACCCGCTATACGGCTTGCAGGGAAATGAATAGGGGGAGAGCAATGACTATTTTCGCTTTCAGTCGCTTTTTTTTCGCAATAAGTCAAAAATATTTTTTTAAGTCGGCATTATCTTATAGATTTGCATGATGAAAAAGGTTTTAATTTAAAATAAAAGAGTTATGAAACGTCGTGATTTTTTAAGGAACAGTGTAGTAGCGGGAACAGGCGCAGCATTATCGCTTCATTTTGAGGGATTACAGGCTGCGTTGACGTCGAACGCCGTGAAAGTAGAAAAGGCTCCGGATCTGGTAGCCGTGATGGGTGGAGAGCCGGAAGCAATGCTCGACAAAGCGCTGGAAGAGCTTGGTGGAATCGGCAACTTTGTGAAGAAAGGGCAAAAAGTGGTTATCAAGCCGAATATCGGATGGGATCGTACGCCGGAACTGGCGGGGAATACGAATCCCAAACTTATCAGTGCGCTGATAAAGAAATGCCTGTCGGCGGGCGCGCAGAAAGTGACGGTCTTCGATCATACGTGCGACAACTGGCAGAAATGCTACACGTCGAGTGGCATCGAAGCGGCCGTAAAGGCAGCGGGCGGCGTGATCGTGCCGGGCAACGACGAGCGGTACTACAATCGCGAAATCACCTTGCCGCAGGGCGTTACGCTGAAGACGGTCAAGATTCACGAAGCGATGGCCGATGCCGACGTGTGGTTCAACGTGCCCATTCTGAAGAATCATGGAGGTGCCAAACTGTCGTGCGCCATGAAGAATTACATGGGTATCGTGTGGGATCGCCGCATCTTCCACCAGAGCGACCTGCAGCAGTGTATCGCCGACATCTGTACGTGGACGAAAAAGCCCGCGCTGAACATCGTGGACGCCTACCGTATCATGCACCAGAACGGCCCGCAGGGAAAGAGTTCCGCCGACGTAGCGGTCGTCAAGTCGCTCATCGCCTCGACCGACATCGTGGCTGCCGACGTGGCTGCACTGCGATTCTTCAATCAGGTGAAAAAACTGGAGCTCAATGCCGTCAGCCATATCGGAAAAGGCGAGGCCCTCAAACTGGGGACGACCAATCTCGACAACATTACTATCAAACGGGTCAAACTGTAAAACACAGAAAGCCGGAGATTTGTACATGCCGGTATTGAAACATTGCGTAAAATGAAAAAGATTCATTTTCTGAAAGTATTGCGAGTTATGCTCGCTATACTTTTTTTCTGCCCTATCCTCGTGTTTTTCCTTGATTTTGACGATGTCCTGTCCGACGCGACGCACCATCTCATGGAAATACAGATGATTCCGGCCATCCTCGGAAGCCTGTATATCATCGTCGGCGTCCTGTTTCTGCTGACGCTGCTGTTCGGGCGGGTCTACTGTTCGGTGATCTGTCCCGCGGGCGTGTTTCAGGATATTGTCAACCGTATTTTCTGTATCGGGAAGAAGAAGCCGAAAGGCGTGCTGCGCTTCCGCTACCGCAAACCGCTGAATGTGTTACGCTATGCGCTGCTGGGCGTCACGGCGGCACTGGCCGTGTTCGGGCTGACGGAGTTGTGTGTGTGGCTCGATCCGTACAGTAATTTCGGGCGTGTGGCGGCCAGCCTGTTCCGCCCCGTGGTGATATGGGTTAACAACCTGCTGGCCGCAGTCCTGAACAGTATGGGGAATTATGCATTGTATCATACGTCGGTCAACACGGTTACGGCCGTTTCACTCACGATGGCGGCTATCGTATTCGTGCTGTTTGTCGTGATGGCGTCGCTGCGCGGCAGGCTGTTCTGCAATTCGCTGTGCCCTGTGGGTGCGCTGCTGAGCGTGGTGTCGCGCTTTTCGATTTTCAGAATCTTTATCGACGAGAAAGCATGCAACCATTGCAGCACCTGCGAACGCACGTGCAAGGCCGAGGCCATTCAGAGTAAACAGGCTAAGGTCGACATGTCGCGCTGCGTCGGCTGCTTCAACTGCCTCTCCTCATGCAAACGGAAGGCGCTCGTATACAAGCCTGTTTTTGCGCGCAAGGCGGAAGGCGCACCTGCTCCTGCGGAAAAAAGCCGCCGGACGTTTATCGCCACGGGCACGGCCATTGCCGTCGCGCTGCCCGCCGCGGTCATGCGGGCAAAAAAACATTCGGAGGGCGATGGCAAGGCGCTTGCGCCGGTCACTCCGCCCGGCTCGTTCAGCCTCGAACGGTTCAAGGACAAGTGTACGGCATGTCATCTCTGCGTAACCCAGTGTCCGAGCCACGTCCTGCTTCCTACCGGGCTGGAGTACGGTTTCGGCTACCTGCTGAGGCCGCGCATGGCGTATATCGACAGCTACTGCAATTATGAATGTACGGTTTGTGCGGACGTCTGTCCCACCGGGGCGATCATGCCGATTTCGGTCGAAGAGAAGAAGGCCGCGCAGATCGGCATCGCAGAGTTTTTTGAAGATAAATGCATTGTGAGCGAGAAGGATCAGGACTGCGGCGCGTGTTCGGAGCATTGCCCGACGCAGGCCGTACACATGGTGCCGTACAAGGGAACGCTGACGATTCCCAAAGTCGAACCGGAGCTTTGCGTGGGTTGCGGCGGCTGCGAATCCATCTGTCCCGTGCGCCCCGCCCGCGCAATCGTCATCAAGGCGCACCGCGTGCACCAGATTGCCATGAAGCCGGAAGAGGAAGAGGCGATCAAGGTGGACGTGGACGAGTTTGGATTCTAAGGAAAAGGGGAGCCGCTCGCGCTACGGTGCGCAGTGCCGGAAGACGGGTGCCTCTTCACTGTAAATCATCTGTATCACTTCGCCGGGCGTACGGGCTTCCTTCCATACGGCGGTATGTGGCGGGCGGATAAAGTGCGTGTCCACGGCGCGGCGGAACATTTCGAGCAGAGGGTCGTAATACCGGTTTGCGTTCAGGATGACAACAGGGTGACGGTACAGTCCCAACTGTTTCCACGTGATGATTTCCAGCAGTTCTTCCATCGTGCCGTAACCACCCGGAAGCGCGACGGCGGCGTCCGACATGTCGGCCATCCGTTTTTTTCGCTCGTGCATTGTTTCTACCTCTATCACTTCGCTCAGACCGTCGTATCCCCATCCGTTCTCGACCATGAAACGGGGTATCACGCCGCACGCCGTTCCTCCGGCCGCGATGACAGCATCCGACAGCGTACGCATCAGTCCCGTCGCCCCGGCGCCGTTGATCACGCGCAGGTGTTTCCCGCCGAGCAGTGCGCCCAGCTCCGCCGCCGCTTCCGTAAAGACCGGGTCGGCAGGCGTTCCCGAAGCGCAATACACGCAAACCGCGCGAACCGTGTTGTCCATAATCATGTGTTATCGGAGTTGTTCAGTAATTTTTCGTAAGCCACGCGCCGGTTTCCGTCGTGCAGGAAAATGATGCCGCAATACGCGAAGCCGTTCTTTTCGAGGAACCGGCGCATCGGCAGATTGTCGCTGTGCGTGTCGACCTTGAAGCTGGCGATACCGTGCCGGCGGCATACGGCTTCCACCTGTTTGAAGATGAAAGAAGCCACGCCGCTCTGCCTGAAACGGTCGCCGACCGCCATCCGGTGAACGACCGCAAACGTGCCGAGGCTCAGCCATTCGCCGTCGAAAATCTCGTCGTACGTCGGCTCGTCGTTGAGGACGACCGTCGCCATGGCCGCCACCTCGCCGCCGGCCGTCGCCACATACGCCTGCCGTCCGGCAATGTCGTGGAGAATCACCCCGTCCGACGGGTAGCCGTTCTGCCACTGATCGACGCCGCGCGCTTTCAGCGAGGCCTGTGCCTGACGCACAATCGCCATCATTGCAGACAAATCTTCATGTGTTGCCAAACGGAAATTCATGTTTGATATAATTTGCGACGGCAAAGATACATGAAATAATCCGAAAATATCCATTCGCGCATTTATCCCGGACTCAGGTGTTTGGAACCGGAGCCAATTCCGGTCAGTTCCGTCGTAACTTTTCAGAACCGGAGCCAATTCCGGTCAGTTCTGTCGTAACTTTTCAGAACCGGAGCCGATTCCGAACATTTCTTTCGGAATCTTTGAATCAGAATAACCGTACCGGCCCGACCATTCCTATCGGTTGCCTGGGCTGTCCGCGCGTCCAGTTTTGACCGGTCGCGTTGTCGGGCGAGGATTTCAGGTAGTTGCCGACCGTCGTTGTGACTTTTACCTCAATCGTCTTGCGTTGGGCTTTGGCCAGGTGTTCGGGCAGGCGGTACAGGTGTCGTCCGTACCATTTGCAGCCGAGCGCTTCGCCGTTGACCGTCACTTCCGATACGCCGTACACACGTCCCAGATCCAGATACGGCCTGACGGTCGCGTCGTCCACCTCGCGGGAGTAGTGCACGTAGCCGGCAAACGACTGCGTTTGCGGATCGTCGGCCAGGTCGAACAGGGGAGCCTGTTCGCGTGTTTCCTTCCGGCCGTCGATATGTTCGAGGAAGATGTTCCATCCGTCGATTACGGGGCCGTCGCCGGACGGATCTGTCACGGCCTCGCCTTCGACCGTTGCCTTCTCGAAGACAATCAACTGCGAGGCGGCGGGCGGCAGATCGACCGCCAGCGTCCCGTCCGGGCCGGTCGGGTAAGGGTGTTTCTCGCCCGTTTCCGCGTCCCAGAGGACGGGTTTGCGATTGCCGGCTTCCACAAAACGCATGTTCGTGGCGATGCGGCGGTCGGAACTGCTGTTGACGATGAAAAGGAAATCCCGGTCTTTCGTCCGGTGACGAATCTGGCTGACGAAGGGGTCGGGCGATTCGATTTGCAGATAGGGCTTGAGGTCGCATTGCTGCTGTATGCCTTTGTACCATGTCATCAGGTCGTCGCCGGGCGCTTCGACGGTGAAGAGTTTCGACGGATGCGCCTGTTTCATGTTCGCCACCGTCTGCTTTACTTCTTCGTCGCGGCTCCGATGGTCTTTCCATCCGGGCGACCGGTGCGGTTCCTTGCCTACGAAAATCAGCCGTCCTCCGGCGGCGGCAAACGCAGCCAGCGCACGAGCTGTCTCCGGCTCGACGGATTCCACTTCGATCAGCAGGATGGTATGATACTTCCGCGTGTTGTATGTCAGGAAACCCTTTTCAAACTTGCTTTGCTGCAGGATGTTTTCGCTGATGTAATCGCAACTGTTGCCGTTCCGGTGGATGGCTTCCCACACGTTGTACTGATATTTCGGATAATGAAGTCCGGGGAACGGGTCGCGCTGCGGGCCGTGTATTGTCCACATGTCGGCCAGGGGGTGCAT
>JAIRZY010000015.1 GCA_031266995.1 Tannerella sp. | reverse complement strand
AATCAGTATGCCGTGTTTTGCGGATCAAAATTACACCAGCCGCTTGTCCAGTTGTCCGTCGCCGTTTCGGTGGGGCCGAAGGCGCCGATGTAACTGACCCTGTCGAATCCGGAGGCTACGGCGGCGTGGCTCCAGTCCGCACCGGACGCCAGCGGGCTGCCGGATGCCAGCAGTGCACCCGGAGAGGCCAGGCTGAGCGGATTTCCGGAAAATCCCAGGCCGGCAATCGTCGAGATACGGTTGCCCCCGCCGTCGCGGTTGAACCAGGTGTCGATGAATTCTCCGTTGTCGTCGGGATTGAACACACTGCCGCCACTCCAGTACTGTGCGTTCTGGAAATTCTTGATCATCCCGGCCAGGTAGCAGTTGGCGACGGTGAGTTTGCCGTCGGCAGCCCACTGCTGCGTGGTCGAGCCTTTGTCGTTTTCGATGATGATGCCGAGCGGGAAGGCGGCGATCACCGAGTTGAAGAGGCTCAACTGCGTGTTGCGGCGCAGGTGGAGGGCGGCCTGAAAGCGGGCGTCTACCGTGCTGCCGTTGACGCCGGCTTCGTTCGTATACGCTCCCGGGTCGGTCACCGGGCCGAAGAGGCTCAGGTTGGCGAAGACGACGCCCGTATACGGTTCCGTGGCCGAGCCATTGGCGTTGTTGTCCGACTCGAAGCCGTTGGAGGCCGACTTGTCGCCGGTTTTGGGGTCGCGCAGGCCAAGGGCATACTGTATCTTGCCGCTGAAGCCGTTGTCGGTGTCGAAGTCATCGTCCCAGCCGCGGTAGGCTATGAGGTATTTGGCGTTGACCGTTCCTCCGAACCACTCGAAGGAATCGTCGCCGGAGTGCGAGACCTGCAGGTGGTCGAGCTGGGTGCCCGCGCCTACCGAGCCGAAGGTGATGCCGTTGATTTCGTTGTCGGTCGAGTATTCGATTCCCGCAAACTCGACGCGGACGTAGCTCAGCGCTCCGGAATTGTCGTTCGCGTCCGTTCCGCCGTGTTTGGAGCGCACGCCGCCCTCGATCGTCTGTTCGCCCATGTTGTTGGGCGCCCGTCCCAGCAGGATGAGGCCGCCCCAGTCGCCCGGCTTGCGGCTGCCCGGCGCTGCGGCCGAGGTGAAGACGATGGGACGTTCCTTCGTGCCCTTCGCCATAATCTTACCGCCGCGCTCGACGATCAGCGTGCCCTGCGTCGATTTCTCGCCCTTCACTATTACGCCCGGTTCAATCGTCAGCGTCACACCGCTGGGGACGTATACGAATCCCTTCAGGTTGTACGTATTCGGATACTTCAGGGTCATGTCGGCCGCGATTTCAAAGTTTTCCTTCGAGCCGTCGCCCAAATCCAGTATCTCTGCAACGGGTCCGTCAGGCCCGGGTTCGGGTTCGTTGCCGCTGTTTTCGCTGCAACCTGCGCCGAGCAGTCCGGCGCACATCAGGAGCATAATGCTCATTCTTGAATGTTTCATTTCTACAATAATTAGGTGATTAAAGAATTAATTTATTTTCAGCAGTACGCCCACGGAAACCGACTGTCCCGGGTTGTACTGTCGTGTTATCTGTTCGCGGCTTTGAATCGCGCCGTCGCGTTCGAACTTCGGGAACTGTTTGTATACAATATCTTCGGAAAGAATGTCCCTGACCGAGCAGCGGAGTTCGATATTCCGGCCGATGCTCTTCCCGACGGTGAAATCGAGCGCATTGCGCGGCATCTCGTATGAATCGGGAATCAGCGTATTGATGTCGGGGTCGACGCTGTTGGACTTGCCCAGCCCGACGATCCGCCGGCCGATGCGGTTGTAGAGCAGGGAGGCGTTCAGGCCGTACCGTTCCGGCTGATAATAGAGCGCCGCGTTGATGACGTATGGCGATTGCCCCTGCATCGGGCGGTCAGGCTCCGAAACGATTTCACCGGGACGGAAATGCACGCGGCTCTCAATCAGGGCAACGTTCATCGCCAGCGAAAAATCCTTCAGCCCGATAAAGTCCAGTTCCTTGCGCGCCTCCAGCTCGACGCCCCAACTGACGGCCGCCTCCGCATTTTCGTAATTGTAGCGCAGCGAGCCGCCCATGTCGATAAATGTCCATTCGATCGGGTTTTTGAAATGCTTGTAAAACACGCCCAGACTGACCGTCTCGCCGAAAGCGGGGTAAAACTCGCAGCGCAGGTCCAGATTGTCGATGACGGCCGTTTTCAGATGCTCGTTGCCGCCGATTTCGCTGAAGAGGTCGAAGTCGAAATAGACCGTGGGCGACAGCTCGCGCAGTTCGGGACGGTTGAGTGAACGCCCGTATGCGCCCCGCACCTGATACCTGTCCGACGGCCTGTACGTGAGATTGACCGATGGCAGCACATTCGGTTCGTTGATATTTTTGGTGTTCATCAGCGTCAGATCGGGAGCGTCGGAACGGTCGCGCGTCATTCGCGTATGATGATTTTCAAACCGCGCGCCGGCATACACCGTCCACCGGCCTGCCGGGACCTCCAGCGCGGCATATCCGGCGCCATGCAGGACGGAGGCCGCGTAATTGTTCGTCTTTCGCGTGATTTCATCGAGATAGACCTTGTCCGCGCCGAGATACCGTTCGTTCAGCATTTCCTCGAACGGCAGCTTCAGGTACGGTTGCCGCTCGTCGTAGCTCAGCCTGTCGTAGCGGTAGATAAATTCCCGCACGCGGTAGTTGCGGTTGTGATATTCTCCGTAAATGCCCGCCTTGAGCACCGGCTTGAGCGGCATTCCCGCCAGCGTATGGCTGTAGTTCACGGCGGCGGAAAGCGTATGGTCGTGCAGATGCTGGAAGTTGCGGGTGATGTTTTCGTTGCCGGTCGGCACGGGGATGTCGGCGATGCTGCTGACACCCGCCTGATTCGTCACGATGCGGCGGTCGGGTTCGGACTTGCCGGCATAGGAATATCCGGCGTCCCAGGTCAGCGTTTTGCCGGGCGAAAGGTCGTGCGTACCGGAAAACTGTCCGCTGTATGTCCGGCGCGAGGAATAGAGCATCTCCGTCTGTTCGCGATAGTACATGCTGCTCATGTCCTTGACGCCCGTGCGTTCCGTCAGGCGGTTGCGCCCGAGGATGTTGAGGAGGTTTTTGAACTCAATGCGGTGAAAGGGGTTCGGGATGAAAGACCAGTTGTGCAGGAGGCCCAGACGGACATCATTCGAATACTGGTTGTCATAATAATTATCGAGAAAAACGGGCATGTCCGCCAGGGCCGAGTAGATGCCGTACCGGGCGTTTTTCATCCCTTCCACCCCTTTCATTGTGTTGCTGTATGTCAGCGCCGTAATGTTTCCGACGGTCATGCCGCCGGCTGTTTCTTTCCGCCGGGCGATCATCAGCGAGAGTCGCTGGTCGGGCACGGGCGTCGCGGTGCGTATCCGCCAGTCGCTGTTGAGGCCGGTTTTCGTCAGCCGCGAAAGCTCGTCGGGGTCGACCGCGCTCAGACGGGCGGGAAAACCGTCCGACAGGGCGCGTTTGCCGCCGTCGAACCCCAGGAAATCGGTCGCACTGCCGGGATTCCGCCTGAAATCGCGTCCGTGCGTTTGCGTGTTGAATCCCGTCGTGTAGCCGACTTCCATGCGGTTTTCGTCGGGCACGCTTTTGGACATGATCTTCACGAATCCTCCGGAGAAATCACCCGGAATCTCGGGCGAAGGCGATTTGTAGATCAGCAGATGATCTATCTGGCTGCCCGGCACGAGGTCGAGCGGGAAGGCGCGGCTGTCGGTTTCGGTCGATGGCACGGCCAGGCCGTTAATCCATGCATTGTTGTACCGCTGTGCAAGTCCGCGCACGATGATGAAGCGGTCGTCGATCACCGTCACGCCCGGCGCCCGCCGGACAACTTCGGACGCCACGCGGTCGGGACTTTTCGTTATCTGCGCCGCCGAGATTCCGCTCGCGACCTGTGAGAGCGTCCTGACGGTCGTCAGCATTGCCGTCTCCGTGCTGCTGCGCATCCGGGCGCTGACGTACACTTCGGACAGGCTGATGTCGTCCGCCTCCATTGCGACGTCGAGGCGGGTCACGGCTCCGTTCGTTTCACATTCCATCTCGACCGTCCGGTAGGAGACAAAACGAAACTCCAGGACGTGCTTTCCGTCCGGGAGACCTTTCAGGCTGTAATGTCCGTCGACGTCTGCCACCGCACCGTCGCCCGTGCCCTTAATCATGACCGTTGCGCCCGTAAGCGGCTCCGACGTATTCGAGTCGCGGACAAAACCCTGTATCTCCCTCTCCGCGCCGTCGTCCGCCCAAAGCGGCGAGCAAACGAAAAGGAAGGCAACCAGCGCTCCCGATACCGCTTTTTGCATTCCGCGGAACATTTCCCCTACGACTGACCGTTTATTTTTCATCCTTCTCAATAATTCATTTATTTGACGGTGCAAAAGTAGGGCGGCGATGTTACCTTCCGGCTACGTTCCGGCTACGGGTAGCCTTCGATTCGGATACATTATCCCGAAATGTCCATTGGCCCTCCCGCGACTTCCGGCACGGTTTCCCCACCTGGGGAAAGTTTGCTGCACCGTGCGAGAAGGTTTCCCCACTCGGGGAAAGTTCGCTGCACCGTGCGAGAAGGTTTCCCCACTCGGGGAAAGTTCGTCGCACCGTGCGAGAAGGTTTCCCCACTTGGGGAAAGTTTGCAGCACAGTGCGATAGCGTTTCTCCACTCGGGGAAAGTTTGCTGCAGCGTGCAGGAAAGTTTCCCCATGCGGGGAAAGTCTCCCGCAACTTGCGGCGGAGAATGTGCTAATGGACATTTCGGGATTATTTATTCGACGGTCAATTATCAGCAGGGAGATGCGAAAAACATCTGTTTATACCGGAAATACGGGCGAGACAGCTTTGGCTGATCAATCCGTTACAGGCTTCTACAAATGCCGGAATATCGCTATAGATATCCACATCTTCCGAAAGTTTTCCGTCTACGGTTACGGTGCGTCGCCAATATATTAATGTATACGCACAGCCAGCCCGCGCAAGGAATCGGGCCGCAGCGGTTTTTCATTCCCTTATTTTCGCATTGATATTATTTCGTCCGGGTCACGATGTAGTCTGCCAGCAGCAAAAGGCTGTCGCGCGCCTCGCTACGGGGCAGGGTCGAGATGATTTCGACGGCGTTCGTCCTGTATTCGTACATGCGGCGTTCGGCGTATTCGATGCCGCCTTTTTCTTTGGCGAAGCGGATGAGGGCGGCAATGTTTTCGGGCGTAAACTGTTTTTGGCGGAGCATGTGCAGGTAGGGCGCCTTTTCTTCGGCGGGGGCCGAATCCATCGCGTAGAGGAGCGGGAGGGTGACTTTTCCTTCGCGGATGTCGTTGCCGCTCGGTTTGCCGATGCCGGCGCCGTCGAAGTAGTCGAAGATGTCGTCTTTTATCTGGAAGCAAAGGCCCAGGAGGTCGCCGAACGTCCGGCAGCGGGTCTGCATGTCGGCGGGCGCGCCGGCCGTGATGGCGCCGATCTCGGTGCAGGAGGACAGCAACCCCGCGGTCTTCTTTTCCAGCACGGCGAAGTATTCTTTTTCGGACAGCACCGTTTCGCCCGTGTTGTCCAGTTGGCGTATTTCGCCTTCGACCATGCTGCGGCTGAGGGAGGCAATCATTTCGACGATCTGCCGGTCGACGGTGCCGAGGGCGCGGACAATCATGCTCGAGAGAATGAAGTCGCCTA
Organism: Tannerella sp.; assembly: GCA_031266995.1. Classification (GTDB taxonomy): domain Bacteria; phylum Bacteroidota; class Bacteroidia; order Bacteroidales; family Tannerellaceae; genus Tannerella. Next base: position 3,123 of record JAIRZY010000015.1, on the reverse strand, counting down.
CGAGCACGGCGACGGCGTTTCCGTATACGGTGTTGAGGGAGGGCGTTCCGCGGCGCTGGCACGTGTCGTCGACCACGTCGTCGTGAATGAGCGAGGCGGTGTGGAGCAGTTCGATCAGGACGGCGGACTGGACGGCGGCCGGGGTGACGCGCCCGCAGGCGCCGGCGGAAAGCAGGAGCAGGAGCGGGCGGACGTGCTTGCCGCTCGAGTGATGCAGGGCGTCGATGGCCGAACGGATCGACTCCACGTCGCTGGAGAGGGCGCGGGCAAAAGCGTTTTCGAACTGTTCAAGCGCTTCTGATACAGGTTTTTTTATCTGCTCAAGTTCTTTCATATATCCTGTTTCGGTGTGCAAAAATAAGAAAAAGTGTCGAGTAATACGGATTATTGCGTACATTTACGCAAAATATGGAAGGATACACAACATAATATATCACACATGAGACTTTTACTGATTGATGCTTACGCACTGATTTACCGTTCGTACTACGCCTTTATACAGAATCCGCGCATTAACTCGAAGGGGATGAACACGTCGGCCGTATTCGGATTTGTCAATTCGATGGAAGACGTGCTGAAGCGGCTCGAGCCGACGCACGTGGCGGTGGGCTTCGACCCTGCGGGGCCGACGTTTCGCCACGAGGCGTTCGAGGCATACAAGGCGCAGCGCGAAGAAACGCCCGAAGATATCCGTCTGGCCGTGCCGTATATACGCGAAATCATCACGGCCTTCCGCATCCCCATCCTCGAGGTGGCGCGCTACGAGGCGGACGACGTGATCGGGACGGTGGCGAAGCAGGCCGGGGCGGAGGGCTTCGAGGTGTTCATGATGACGCCGGACAAGGACTACGGCCAGCTCGTGTCGGACCGCATCTTTCAGTATCGCCCCAGGCACGGGGGGGATTACGAAACGCTGGGAGTGCCCGAAGTACTGGCAAAGTACGGCCTGAAACACGTCGGGCAGATGACCGACCTGCTCGGGCTGATGGGCGACAGTTCGGACAACATTCCCGGATGTCCGGGCGTGGGCGAAAAGACGGCGGGGAAGCTGCTCGCCGAGTACGGGTCGGTCGAAAACCTGCTGGCACACGCGGGTGAACTGAAGGGAGCGCTGCGCACGAAAATCGAGGGCTATGCCGAACAGATACGGTTCTCGAAATACCTTGCGACGATTGTGACCGACGCGCCCGTCCGCTTCGACGCCGCGCTGTGCGTGCGGCGCGAGCGCGACAGGGGGGCGCTGACGGACGTGTATGCGCAGCTCGAGTTCCGGGCGTTTATCAACCGCATGAACGCGGAGGAGGCCCCGCGGCAGGCGTCGCAGCTCTCGCTGTTCGGCGACGACGACGTGGAGGTGCGGAGCGCCGCGGAGGCGGGCGCGGCAGAGACGGACGGCCTGGCGGACGCCGGCAGCACGGCGCACAAATACGTGCTGGTGGACACGGCGGAGGCGCGCGAGGCGCTGGGGAAGCTGCTCGCGGCGTGTGGCGAGTTCGCCTTCGACACGGAGACGGACGGCCTCAATCCGCTGGAGGCAAACCTGGTCGGGATGTCGTTCGCCGTCAGGGAGCATGAGGCATGGTACGTGCCCGTGCCCGAGCCGGGAGAAGAGGCGGCGCGCGTCGTGGCGCCGTTTGTCGAAGCGCTGGAGAATCCTCATTCGACAAAAATCGGACAGAACATCAAATTCGACATGCTGGTGATGCGCAACTGCGGCGTGCGGCTCGGCGGGCGGCTGTTCGACACCATGATTGCGCACTACCTGCTCAACCCGGAGCTGCGCCACGGCATGGATTACCTGGCGGAGACTTATCTGCACTACCGCCCCGTCCCGATCGAAGCGCTGATCGGCGCCCGGGGCAAGAAGCAGCTTTCGATGCGCGAAGTGGCGGCAGCCCGCGTGTGCGAATACGCGGCGGAGGATGCGGACGTGACGCTCAGGCTCAAAAACGTGTTCGCGCCGCGGCTGGCGGCCGAGGGGCTGGAGTCGCTTTTCGGCGACGTCGAGATGCCGCTGGTCGGCGTGCTGGCGGCGATGGAATCGGCCGGGGTGACGATCGACCGCGAGGCGCTGCGGCAGAGTTCGGAGGAGCTGACGAAGGTCGCCATCGCGCTGGAGGCGGAGATTCACACGCTGGCGGGGCGCGAGTTCAACGTCAACTCGGCGCGCCAGGCGGGCGAGGTGCTGTTTGATCACCTGAAAATAGAAGAGAAAGCGAAAAAGACGAAGACGGGTCATTACAGCACGAACGAAGAGGTGCTCGAGAAGCTGCGCAACCGCCATCCGGTGGTAGGCCGCCTGCTGGAATACCGCGGAGTGAAGAAACTGCTGAGCACGTATGTCGACGCGCTGCCCGAACTGATTTCGGCGCGGACGGGAAAGATTCACACCTCGTTCAACCAGACGGTGACGTCGACCGGACGGCTGAGTTCGACCGGCCCCAACCTGCAGAACATCCCGATCCGCGACAGCGTAGGCCGCGAGATCCGCCGCGCGTTCATCCCCGACGGCGCCGAGTGCGTATTCCTCTCGGCAGACTATTCGCAGATCGAGCTGCGGGTGATGGCGCACCTGAGCGGCGACGAAAACATGATCGGGGCCTTCCGCCACGGGGCGGACATACACGCGGCGACGGCGGCGAAGATCTACGGCGTGTCGCCCGACGCCGTGCCGCCCGACATGCGCCGCAAGGCCAAGACGGCGAATTTCGGCATCATATACGGCATCTCCGTCTTCGGCCTGGCCGAGCGGCTCAGCATCGGGCGGGGCGAGGCGCGCGAGCTGATCGAGGGCTACTTTGCCACCTATCCGCAGGTGCGCGAATACATGGAACAGAGCATCCGCACGGCGCGCGCGCAGGGCTACGTCGAGACCATCCTGCACCGCAAGCGCTACCTGCCCGACATTCATTCGGGCAACGCCGTCGTGCGCGGATACGCCGAGCGCAACGCCATCAACGCGCCCGTGCAGGGCAGCGCGGCCGACATCATCAAGGTCGCGATGGTGCGCATCCACCGCCGCTTCGAGGCCGAAGGGCTGAGGAGCAGAATGATCCTGCAGGTGCACGACGAGCTGAACTTCAACGTCCGGCGCGACGAGCTGGAGCGCGTGCGCCGCATCGT
>JAIRZY010000113.1 GCA_031266995.1 Tannerella sp. | reverse complement strand
TGAATCCGATTATTTTTCCCGGATAAAGATATTGATCGGCGTCCCGCAAAAGTCCCAGTTTTCGCGTATTTTGTTTTCGAGAAAACGCTTGTACGGTTCCTTGATCCACTGGGGCAGGTTGCAGAAGAATGCAAACGAGGGGATGCTTCCGGCAGGCAGCTGGGTGATGTATTTTATCTTGATGTACTTGCCTTTCCATGCGGGAGGCGGCGTGTGTTCAATCAGTGGCAGCATGATTTCGTTGAGCTGGGCGGTCGGAATGCGTTTGCGGCGGTTGCCGTATACTTCCCCTGCGCATTCGAGCGCCTTCAGGATGCGCTGCTTCGTCAGGGCGGAGATGAAAAGGATGGGAAAATCCGTGAACGGCGCGAGCCGCTCGCGAATGGCGCGGGTGTAGCTGCCGACCGCCTGCTGGCTCTTGTCGTCCACCAGGTCCCACTTGTTGACGCACACCACCAGCCCCTTCCTGTTCTTCTGAATGATGGAGAAGATATTCATGTCCTGCGCCTCGATGCCGCGCATGGCGTCCAGCATCAGCAGACACACGTCGGCGTTTTCGATGGAGCGGATGGAGCGAATCACGGAATAATATTCCAGGTCTTCGTGCACCTTGCTTTTCTTGCGGATGCCGGCCGTATCCGTCAGGTAGAAGTTCAGTCCGAACTTGTTGTATTTCGTAAGGATGGCGTCGCGCGTCGTCCCCGCGATGTCGGTCACGATATGCCGCTCTTCGCCGATGAAGGCGTTGATGAGCGACGATTTGCCCGTGTTCGGACGTCCTACGACGGCGATGCGCGGCAGGTCGTCGCCCGCGTCGCCGGTCTTTGCGGCGGGCAGCAGGGACACGACTTTGTCCAGCAGGTCACCCGTATACGAGCCGTTTATGGCCGAGACGCAATACGGGTCGCCCAGTCCGAGGCCGTAAAATTCGGCAGCCGAGGCATGCTGCCCGTAGTTGTCGGCCTTGTTGACGACGACGAGCACGGGCGTGCTTGTGCGGCGCAGGATGTCTGCCACGCTGTCGTCCAGATCGGTCAGTCCCGTCAGCACGTCGACAACGAACAGGAGAACGTCCGCCTCCTCGATCGCGATCTGTACCTGCCTGTTGATTTCCTCTTCGAACACATCTTCCGAACGGACGACCCAGCCGCCCGTGTCGATCAGGGAAAATTCGCGTCCGCACCACTCGACCTTGCCGTAATGGCGGTCGCGCGTCGTCCCCGCCTCTTCGTTCACAATGGCCTGGCGCGTCTGCGTCAGGCGGTTGAACAGGGTCGACTTGCCGACGTTCGGCCTTCCCACGATGGCTACTACTCCCATAAAATTAATTTCATATTCAAGATTCAAAAATTCAAGACTCCGTCTGGTACCCGAATGTTTTCAGCATACTGTCGCGGTTTCGCCAGTTTTTTTCCATCTTTACGAACATCTCGAGGAAGATTTTCCTGCCGAAAAAGCGCTCCATATCTTTCCGCGCCATTGTACCGACCTTCTTCAGCGCCTGTCCCCGATGCCCGATGAGGATGCCTTTCTGCGTCTCACGTTCGACGATGATCACCGTTTTGATATGTATCCTGTCGGGCGATTCGTCGAACTGCTCGACCACAACTTCCACCGCGTAAGGAATTTCCCGCTGATAGTAGAGCAGAATCTTCTCGCGGATGATCTCCGCGACGAAAAAGCGCGCAGGGCGGTCGGTCAGCGCGTCCTTCTCGAAATAGGGTGGCGATTCGGGCAGCAGGTCGGCGATGCGTTGCCTGACGTGCTCGATGTTGAACTTCATCAGCGCCGCAACCGGAATGATTTCCGCCTTGGGCAACAGCACCCGCCACTGCTCGACCAGGCGCTCCAGCGTCAACTGGTCAACCAGGTCTACCTTGTTTATAAGCAGCAGTACGGGACATTCCGCCTGCTGTACCTTCTGCAGAAACGCTTCGTTCTTGTCCGTCTTCTCGACCGTATCCGTGACGTAGAGCAGCACGTCCGCGTCGCCCAGCGCCGATTCCGAACTGTTCAGCATCGACTGCTGCAGTTTATAATTGGGCCGCAACACGCCGGGCGTGTCGGAATAGACGATCTGCATGTCTTCCGTATTGACGATGCCCGTGATGCGGTGGCGCGTAGTCTGCGCTTTGGATGTGATGATGGAAATACGCTCTCCGACGAGCTGATTCATCAGGGTCGATTTGCCGACATTCGGATTTCCTGTGATGTTGACAAATCCCGACTTATGCTTTCGCTCCGTCATAACCCCATTTGACGTAATTCGCGCCCCACGTAAATCCTGCGCCGAAAGCCGCGAGAATGAGGTTGTCGCCCTTCCTGAGCCGGTCTTCCCATTCCCACAGGCAAAGCGGAATCGTAGCCGAACTGGTGTTGCCGTATCGCTGGATGTTGACCATCACCTTGCCGGCGTCTACTTCCAGACGCCGCGCAGCCGCATCAATGATGCGCAGGTTGGCCTGATGCGGAACGATCCAGTCGATGTCGTCTTTCACCAGGCCGTTGCGTGCGACGATTTCGGAAGCGACGTCCGCCATGTCCGACACGGCGCGTTTGAAGACCGCTTTACCCTCCTGATAGACGGTATGCTCGCGATTGTCAACCGTTTCGTGCGATGCAACCCGTGCCGAGCCGCCCGCCTTCATGTGCAGATACGGAAATCCTTCACCGTTCGTCTTGAGAATCGTGTCGATCACACCATACGGTTCGGTTGTCGGTTCGAGCAGGACGGCTCCGCATCCGTCGCCGAACAGAGGGCAGGTCGAACGGTCGGTATAGTCCGTGATCGCTGTCATCTTATCGCCCGCCACGAAAATAATCCGTTTGTAGCGCCCCAGGCGAATATAATTGGCCGCCGTCTCCAGTCCGTACACAAAACCGGCACATGCCCCCTGCACGTCAAATGCAAAGGCATTCCTGCATCCGGTCTGATGCGCAATGATGGAAGAGGTAGGAGGAAACGGATAATCGCCCGTCGACGTGGCGCATATCAGGCCATCCACCGATTCGGGATCAATCCCGGTTTTCCGAATCAGCCGGTTGACGGCGTGAACGGCCATGTATGACATTCCCAGATTCCTGTCGAGGAGTATCCGCCGTTCCTTGATACCTACGCGTGTAACAATCCACTCGTCAGTCGTATCGACCATTTTGCATATATCCTCGTTCGTTAATACATCGTCTGGCACATACGCGCCGATGCCTGTAATAACTGCGTTCAATTTGTTCATCTCCGAGTAAAATAGATTTAAAGACAGCCTCAATGCAAAATCGGGACTCTCTCTTTTTCCGTAAAAAGTATCTTCAGCGGACCGGTTTCAGACGGCGGCGTCTTTCTCAATCGCCAACTTGCCCCTGTAATAACCACATTCGCCACAGACGGTGTGATATACGTGCCATGCGCCACAGTTGGGGCATATTACCAGTGTCGGCAAAACGGCTTTATCGTGCGATCTGCGCTTTGCAGTTCTTGTCTTTCCTTGTCTTCTTTTAGGATGTGCCATTCTATTCTGTTATTTTATTAATTATATGTCTTCTTTCAAATCTTTCAGTTTGTCCCACCGGGGGTCGACGGTTTCCGCTTCCGCCCCGTCGTCGGGCATGGAGGCGGATTCTTCCTCGTCGTATCCCGAAGGGGCGTCGTCGTCGTGACTTCTGACCGAATGTTTTTTCAGCTTGGCCGACATGGTCTTGTTGCACTTGCCCGGCGGATGGACATGCTTCATCGGGACTGCCAGTACCACAAACTCATACAAAAACCATGCCAGATTCAACGCGCCTTCTTCTTCCGAAATGATCAGAATTTCGTCGCTTTCTTCGGCATATTCTTTACCCAGTTTCACGGTCAGGCGACTGTTCGATTCGACGGGAACCTCCATCTCGTCCAGACAGCGGTCGCACGAAACAATCACCGTGCCGCCGAGGTGAAACTGAAGCAGAAACCCGGACGGTTTGTGCTCGACGGTCAGCGATACGCATACTTTGCCTTTCTGCACGCCATTGCCTTCGCTATCAATATTCATGAAAAACTGATTATCGAGCAGGTATTCGCACCTGCGAATCTCTGCCAGCGCCATGCTTTTAAAATCAATCCGATATGCGTCAAACTTTCCCACGTTCCTGTTCTTTTAAAAAACGTGGCAAAGGTACATCTTTTTTTATTCATAAGGAACAATAATTCCTCATATTTTAATAAATGACTATTTTGTAGTTGTTTACAAAAAGTATATTTTCTAATTGCCGGATATAAACAATTTTTATGAGTGAAGATTTGCATATGCAATTGCCGGGACTTATTTTTGAAAAATTTTTTCAAAACGATGGAAAAGATAAAGACAGGTATCGCTTCATACGGATTGTCGGGGCAGGTTTTTCATGCGCCGTTTATCAGCATCCACCCGCAGTTCGATCTTGCGGCCATAGCCGAACGCAGCCGCGACCTTGCTCGCGCGCGTTATCCGCAGGCACGCATCGTGCGCAGTTTCAACGAGCTGCTTGCGATGGACGAATTGGAACTGATCGTCGTCAATACGCCCGACGACACGCATTACGAGTATGCGCGGCTCGCGCTGGAGGCGGGGAAGCATGTCATTGTGGAAAAACCGTTTACGAACACGACGGCCGAGGGCGAGACGCTGATTGCGCTGGCGGAACGACAGGGCAGGATGCTGTGCGTGTACCAGAACAGGCGCTGGGATGCCGATTTCCTGACGGTGAAAGAGGTGCTGGCGAGCGGCCGAATCGGCCGTCCCGTCGAGTTCGAATCCGTCTTCGCGCGCTACCGCAGTCATATCCAGCCGGGGACGTGGAAAGAACAGTCGGGAGGCATGACCTGTAATCTCGGTTCTCACCTGATAGACCAGAGCCTGCAGCTTTTCGGCGTGCCCGAATATGTCTATGCCGACATTGCCGTGATGCGCGACGGGGGCATGGTGGACGATTATTTCATCCTGCACCTGCTCGGCTCGTCGAAGATGCCCGACATGCGTATCACGCTGAAGGCAAGCTATCTGATGTGCGAGCCGGAGCCGCGTTTCGTGCTTCACGGGACGGATGGCTCATACGTCAAATACGGTGTGGACAGGCAGGAAGCGCTTTTGAAACAGGGCCTTACTCCCGACGCACCCGACTGGGGCATGGAGACCGAAAGCGAATGGGGATGGCTGCACACCGGAAAAGAGGGGAAAACGAAATATCCAAGTCTGCGAGGGCATTACATCGGATTTTATGAAGCGGTCTACCGGCGCCTGCGTCACGGCGAGCCCGTCGAAACGGATGCGCGCGAAGTGCTGCCCGTCATCCGTATCATCGAAGCGGCGAAGGAAAGCAGCCGGGAGGGAAAAAGAGTTAAGATTTAAAATTCAATATTCAAAGATTATGAGTATACATGATTTATGCTGTATCGGCCACATTACGCACGACAAGGTGGTGACCCCGAAAAATACGGTACACATGCCCGGCGGCACGTCGTTTTACGTCTCGCATGCGATTCGCTATCTGGAAAATATCGACTATGCCCTGATAACGGCCATTGCCGAGTCGGACATGGACGCGGCAAATGAATTGAAGATGAAAGGGATAAACGTGACCGTACTGCCGAGTACACATTCCGTCTATTTCGAAAACATCTATGGCGAAAATCAGGACAATCGCAGGCAGCGCGTCCTGTCGAAGGCCGATCCTTTCACCGTCGAACAGTTGTGCGACGTGGAAGCAAAGATTTTTCACCTCGGCGCATTGCTGGCGGACGATTTTTCGACGGATGTCGTGCGGTATCTTTCAGGGAAGGGGCTGGTCTCGGTCGATTCGCAGGGGTATCTGCGGGAAGTGAGAGATACGAAAGTGTATGCCGTCGACTGGAAAGAGAAGGAGCAGGCATTGCAATACGTCCATTTCCTGAAGGCCAACGAGCACGAAATGAAAGTGCTGACCGGCTATTCCGATGTGGCTTCGGCGGCGAAGAGGCTCTACGACTGGGGCGTGAAGGAGGTGCTGATCACGCTCGGCAGCCTTGGCTCGATGCTCTACGACGGCACGACATTCTATCGCATCCCGGCCTACAAGCCGCGCGAAATCGTCGATGCCACAGGCTGCGGCGACACGTACATGGCCGGTTACCTGTACCGGCGCGCGAAAGGAGCCGACATGAATGAAGCCGGTCATTTCGCCGCCGCCCTGTCTACGCTGAAAATCGAACGCTCAGGCCCCGTCCAGGCATCCTGCAAAGACGTGATGCATTGCCGGGAGACGGCTGAGCTGTTTATGCCGGACGTGGAATAGCGCGCTATATATATTAATGTATAGCGGCGCGACATCGCAAAATACATCGCTACATTACCTCAAAACATCGATACATTGACACCGAAATATCGATACATTGCACCAATGTAGCGATACATCGCGTCAAAGCGCCGATACATTGCACCGACGCATCGATACATCGCGTCAATGCATCGCTACATTGCCTCAAAACATCGATACAATGGCACTGAAACATCGATACATCATGTCAAAACATCGATACAACGGCGCAATGCATTGATGTTTTGAGGTAATGTAGCGATGTATTTTGCGGTGTAACGCCACCGGCAGCCTGCGATATTTTCTCCTTCCCGCCTTGTTTCGCTTATTTTACCTGTATGATTACAAGATAGATAATGAATTTCAATTCAGGCCACATTTCCCGGTACGACAGGTTGAAATGCATCCGATCTGCAATCCCCGTTTCCTGTTTACATGAATTTTTCGTACTTTTGCATCATTATTACCATTCCATAAAAAAGCAGAGATTATGGCAATTTATTTAAATGATGTATCCAGAACCTTTGGGGAATACCTGTTGATTCCCGGTCTGACGACCAAAGACTGTCTCCCGTCCAACGTGAGTCTGAAGACGCCGCTCGTCAGGCATCCTGCCGGCGAGACGGCTGATATTGAACTGAAAATACCGTTCGTTTCGGCGATCATGCAGTCCGTGTCCGGCACGGAGCTGGCCATCGAGCTGGCGCGCAACGGCGGGCTTTCGTTTATTTACTGCTCGCAACCGGTCGAAGACCAGGCAGAAATGGTACGAAAGGTAAAGAAATTCAAGGCCGGATTCGTAATTAGCGACGCGAACGTCAGGCCGGAACAGACGCTGGCCGACGTGATCGGGGTAGCCAAAGCGACCGGACATTCGACCATCGGCGTGACGGAAGACGGCGCGTCGAACGGCAAACTGGCCGGCATCGTCACGAGCCGCGACTATCGTATCGAAAAAGACCCTCTGGACATGAAGGTCAGGGATTTCATGACGCCATTTTCCAAACTGATCTATGGCGAATCGGGCATCCCGCTCAGCGACGCAAACCAGAAACTGTGGGAAAACAAGCTCAACGCCCTCCCCATCATCGACAGCGACGGCCATCTGGTCTACTTCGTTTTCCGCAAAGACTACGACAGCCACCGCAACAACCCCGACGAGCTGTCGGACAAAACGAAAAAACTGCTCGTCGGCGCCGGCATCAACACGCGCGACTATGAAGAACGCGTCCCCGCCCTCGTTGACGCCGGCGCGGACGTCCTCTGCATCGACTCGTCCGACGGATATTCCGAATGGCAGAAAGAGACGCTATGCTGGATAAGAAAAAATTACGGTGACAGGATATTCGTTGGCGCCGGAAACGTGGTCGACAGCGAAGGCTTCCGCTATCTGGTCGACGCCGGCGCCGATTTTATCAAGGTAGGCATCGGCGGCGGCTCCATCTGCATCACCCGCGAGCAAAAAGGCATCGGACGCGGACAGGCCACCGCGCTGATGGACGTCGTACAGGCGCGCGACGAATACTGCAGGAAAACAGGCATCTACATCCCGATATGCAGCGACGGCGGGCTGGTGCACGACTACCACATGGTGCTGGCACTGGCGATGGGCGCCGACTTCCTGATGATGGGGCGCTACTTTGCCCGCTTCGACGAGTCGCCAACGAAGACGCTCCGCATCGGCAGCAACTACGTCAAGGAATACTGGGGCGAAGGCTCCAATCGCGCGCAGAACTGGCAGCGGTACGATATGGGCGATACGGAACTGCTCAAGTTTGAGGAAGGCGTCGACAGCTACGTCCCCTATGCCGGTAAAATGAAAGACAATCTGGCCATTACGCTCGGTAAAATCAGGGCGACGATGTGCAGTTGCGGAGCGACCGCGATCAAGAGCCTGCAGCAGCATGCCCGCATCACGCTCGTGTCGTCGACAAGCATCGTGGAAGGCGGCGCGCACGATGTCATCCTGAAGGAGCAAAACCGGTAGCGCGTGCAGACCAGCTATTTACAGGTAGACAGGCTAACCCGGCGCTTTGGCGATTTACTCCTGTTCGACGACGTCACTTTCGGAATCGCGCAAAAGCAAAAGACCGGACTGATCGCCAGAAACGGCGCCGGCAAAACCACGCTGCTGCGCATCATCGCGGGCAGGGAAAGCGCGGACGAAGGTAGCGTGACGTTTCGCAACGACCTGCGCATCGGATACCTCGAACAGTCGCCCCGCTATCCGGACGAAATGACCGTACTCGAGGCATGCTTCTCGTCGACGGATCCGACCGTGCGCCTGATTGCCGAGTATGAGGCCGCCGTCGCATCGGAGGACGTGCGGCGGCTGGAAGCGCTCACCGTCCGCATGGACAGCGAAAAGGCGTGGGACTACGAACGCAAGGCAAAACAGATTCTCTCGCAACTGAAAATAAATAACTTCAATCACGCGATCGGTACACTCTCGGGCGGACAGGTCAAACGGGTGGCGCTGGCAAACGTGCTGATTACCGAGCCTGAACTGATTTTGCTCGACGAGCCGACCAACCACCTCGACCTCGAAATGACCGAATGGCTGGAAGCTTATCTGAGCCAGTCCAGTATCAGCCTGCTGATGGTGACGCACGACCGTTACTTCCTCGACCGTGTCTGCAACGACATCATCGAAATCGACCGCCATTCGCTCTTCCGCTACAGGGGAAATTACAGTTACTATCTGGAAAAGAGAGAAGAACGCCTCGCCGCCGCCCGGACGGAGGTCGAACGCGCCGGTAACCTGCTGCGAAAAGAACTCGAATGGATGCGTCGCCAGCCGCAGGCGCGCGGCACGAAAGCCAAATACCGTATCGACGCTTTTTACGAACTGGAAGAAAAGGCGCACCGGCAGTCGGACAGCGGCGATGTACGGCTGCACGTCCGGTCTGCCTACATCGGCTCGAAGATTTTCGAGGCCGTCGGCGTCAGCAAGCGTTTCGGCGAGACGCGCATACTGGACGGATTCAACTACACCTTTGCGCGTTACGAAAAATTAGGCATCGTCGGCAATAACGGAACGGGTAAATCGACCTTTATCAAGATGCTGACAGGCGAAATCCCGCCCGACAGCGGACATTTCGACATCGGCGAAACCGTCCGTTTCGGATATTACAGCCAGGACGGGCTGACGTTCGACGACGATATGAAGGTGATTGATGCCGTGCAGAATATCGCAGAATACGTGACGCTCGGCAACGGCAAGACGCTGAGCGTGTCCCAGTTTCTGAATCATTTCCTCTTCACGCCCGACAAGCAGCACAATTTCATCCGTAAACTGAGCGGCGGCGAAAAGCGGCGGCTGTATCTTTGCACCGTACTGATGCGCAACCCGAATTTTCTGGTGCTCGACGAGCCGACAAACGACCTCGACATCGTCACGCTCAACGTGCTCGAAGAATACCTCCAGTCATTCAAGGGTTGCGTAATCGTCGTCTCGCACGACCGCTTTTTCATGGACAAGGTGGTCGACCATATCCTTGTTTTTCATGGCAATGCAAATATGCAGGACTTTCCGGGCAACTACGCGCAATATCGCGAATGGAAAGAAAACGCAGACCGCGAAAAGAGGAGAGAAAGCGTGCAAGCGACGAAAGACGCGCCTCCCGCACGTCCGGCAAAACCGGCGCAAAGAAAACTGTCGTATCGCGAACGCCGCGAACTGGAATTTCTCGAAACGGAAATCGCCGCACTCGAAGCCGAAAAAGCGCAACTGGAAACGACCCTGAGCAGCGGCAACCTGTCCGTCGACGAACTCACACGCCACTCGCACCGCATCGCCGCCCTCATCGAAACCATCGGACAGAAAACCGACCGATGGCTGGAACTGTCCGAATACGAATAAGCTGCGTCCGCACAAACTACTTTGGACTGCGGGCAAGACGGAAACCGATGTAAACATCGCCATCTATGTGAGGCGGCCTGCGCAGGCGCACCGTCGTGCGCACAAGCGACATCCCTGCATTCCAGCCTCCGCCGCGTGTCATGACATCGGCACCGGACGCTTCGCTCTTCGGATCAGTCTGTGGATTCGCAGAGTAATTGCTGAACCGGTCGCTCACCCATTCACTCACGTTACCGCTCATGTCGTAAATTCCCAGCTCATTCGGCTTCTTCGTGCCGACCAAATGCGTCTTGCCGCCCGAATTGTTCCCGTACCAGGCGACTTCTTCCACTTCGTTGCTGCCGCTGTACTTGCAATCCCGGCTCAGCGGTCCACCCCGTGCAGCATATTCCCACTCCGCCTCTGTCGGCAGGCGATAATTCATCCCCGTCAGTCCGTTCAGGCGACGGATAAATTCCTGCACATCTCCCAGCACAACCTGTTCTACGGGCAAACCGTCGATGACGCTCGCCCTGTTCCATTCTATTTCGGTTGGAAGGGCATAATTCGCCCCGTTGAGCATGTTGACGCCAGTCATAAACATTTTTGCGGCTTCCCAATTCGAAGGTGCGAGCGTGAAATACGAGGGATTATAATTCATCACCGCATCCCATTCCGATTGCGTAACTTCATATTTGCCAATGTAAAAATCGCTCACCGCCACCTGATGTACAGGTTTTTCATCTGCAGAGCAATCGTTTCCCTGTTCAGGCGTACAGCCCATCGCAAAAGCGCCACCTTTCACAAACACCATCTTAATGTCAGGCGTTTGTGCCCATCCGCCAAAGGCATATATCCCCGACGCCAAAAATACCAGAATACCAGTCAGACACCTCATAGCAATTCGTTTTTTATATTATTATCCAAACTCATTCAAAACTGCATGCAAGGCGAAAACCAAGGTTGCTGCGGCTTTCGCCAGGCAGGGCGTTTTCGCGAATCGAGATGCGTTGCGTAATGCGGTTCCAGCTACCGCCGCGTATCACTCGCTGGGAGCCGAACTGTGCGCCCTGCGGGTCGGCTTGCGAACAGCCGCTGTAGCGGCCGTACCAGTCGCTGCACCATTCCCATACATTCCCGTTCATATCATGGATACCCAGCTCGTTGGGCTTCTTCACGCCCACCGGATGCGTCTGTCCGCCGGAATTATAACCATACCATGCAGACTCACCTGTCACGCTGGCACCGCTGTATTTATAGTTGCGGCTCGCCTCCCCGCCCCGCGCGGCATACTCCCACTCGGCCTCCGTCGGAAGGCGGTAGTTTTTCCCCGTCAAAGCATTCAGGCGGCGGATAAATTCCTGCACATCATTCCAGCTTACGCCCTCCACTGGCAACGCGACCTTATTCCACTGCGCCTCAGTCGGAATCTCATAAGCCGTGCCGCTGCGCTCGTTAATTCGCTGCACATACGCTACCATATCGTCCCAGCGCAGCGAATGAAAATACGACGGATTCTCGCCCATTACCGATTCCCATTCGGCTTGCGTGACTTCGCATTTGCCGATATAGAAGTCTTTTACTGTCACCTGATGCACCGGGCGTTCGTTACTGTTGCAATACGCTCCCTGTTCGGGAGTGCAACCCATCATGAATGAGCCACCTTCCACAAAAATCATCTCAATTTCAGGAGGTTGATACTGTGCCACAGCCGGCAGGAATAAAAATGGAAGCAAGCACATGCTTTCCATCATCACATGTTTCACGTTGACCGCTTTTCCTTTTGTTTTCATAACAGAACATTTTAAATTATCACTTATGACATTCCGGCGCACCTGAAATCCACAGCTCTTAATTTACATATCTCATATCCGGTCTCCACGTAAGGTTATTAATAAATTGCATATCCGGATATTACACTTCGGCAATATTCACATTATTGCGATACAACTCTGAATTTCAAAAGACCAAACGCCATTAATTTCTTAATTCATGCGGTAAAAATAGCTTTTTCTCTCGAAACAGTCGCTATAAAAATAAATAAATAAATATAAAAATACGCAATTGATTATGTGTCATTTATCCGTGATGAAATCAATCATCTGCAGGATGGCACGGCTACACACGGGACAAAATGGTGCCATGTCGCGCATCGTACAGTGATCGACCGGCCGGTAGATACCTTTCGGCAGGTATCCTCCGCCTTCGAATACGCCGATCCTGTCCAGATAAGGCGTTTCCGGCGGCGTCGGGACGGGCGTGTCCGGCGCAAGCATGTCCTGCCATTTGGCGGCAAAATCGACCAGCGTAGTGATATTTGGCTCCCATGGTTCTACCTCCGGATTATAAAAATCATTATACGCTACTTCAGACTGGAAATATTCATCCGCCAGTCCGGCAAAGCTGTGCCCGAGTTCGTGTACGAACACGCGAATCGTGCGCGGATTGTCGGCCGTCCCAATGGCGTAAAAATTGTACATCCCGCCACCGCCGTAGATCGCGGAGTTGACAAGAAGGAAAATGGCATCACAGGGTACGTTCCACACTGCGTCGCGGATGGATTTCATGTCCGGCGTCGTCAGGTAACGCTCGATGCCGAAGGTATAGAATCCCGCGTTGAGCGCCGTGTTTTTGAACACGCCATCGCCCGAAATGTCAACGCCCGATTCCTCGGACGGCAGATGTACGGCCCAGATATTGAACGCATCCTGCTGCGTGTCGTAAGGCGGCGTTTCAAACAGCGCGCGGGCAAAGCGGGCGGCGTCACGACTGAATTTTTCCATTTCCGAAGCGGTATATCCTTCGGGCACAAAGACCAGATCGACTTTCCCAGCCGGGTCGCCTTTGTACTGCACCTTCTCGACCGTCTGGTTTTTCAGCGGGCTACGGTCGATATAAATGCTTTGCGGGTCGACGTCCAGCTTCAGTAGCGGCGCAAACAGGTTGCTGGTACGGTCGCGCGCCAGCAGTTCCAGCGTCACCGCCTTTTTCGGGTAAGGCACCGATATACTGTTTGTCCACGACTGTGTTTCCGTTTTTGCCTGGCCGGTCGTGCGCCATTCTTCGAACAGCGTATTGAAGCCTCTGGAATAAATCAATTTATCCGTCTCCCGATCAAACACCTTGACATAATAACCGCCATACTCGAACGGATCAATGAGGTTCTTCACCGGACCGCCCCAGACGGGTTCTTCACGCAACGACTGCAGGGCGGCCGACTGCGACAGGGCATTGCCGCTCAGCGCGAAATCGAAACGAAGGCTCTTCGATTCAAAATATATATCGAAATCCGCCTGAGCCGAAACAGACAGCGCACAAAGGCAAGACAGAACAGTCATCGCCCAAAAACGCTGCAAATAAATACGTTGAAAATACATCTTCTTCATAATTATTTTCATATAAACCGAATATTACTTACCGGAACAAAAGTACTATTTTTATTGCGAAATAATATCACATTCTCTCCGTTTATTAATGAATAATCAGAGTAAAATATCCTGTTTTATGCAGAAAGGAAAAGAATTGATTACGCTGGCGCAGCGTATCCGTGCGCTGTCGCAAACGGGTTTGAGCTATTCGTCAAACAACTATGAAATAGATCGCTGCAGGGAACTGATCGAAATCAGCGATCGGATTACATCCCTCGTCGCCGAACTTGATGAGGAGGAAATCAAAGCCTGCTATCATCCTGTGAAAGAATATGTCACGCCCAAAGCAGACGTGCGTGCCGTCGTATTCAACGAAAAAGACGAAATCCTGCTTGTGCGCGAGAAAGCCGACGGGCGCTGGTCGTTACCTGGCGGATGGGCCGACGTAGGCTACACGCCCAAAGAAGTGGCGGTCAAGGAAACAAAAGAAGAAACCGGCCTGGACGTCATCGCCGTGCGGCTGCTGGCCGTCATGGATAAACGCTGCCACTCGCATCCCGCCAGTCCGTTTTATGTTTACAAATTTTTTATCCTTTGTGAAATAACAGGAGGCGGGTTTACGCAAGCGTTCGACATTCTCGACAAAGGCTTCTTTGCCCTCGACCATCTGCCTCCGCTCTCGTTAGACCGCATCCTGCCCGAACAAATCCGGTTGATGGACGAATTGCGACGCAATCCGTCCACACCGGTCTATTCGGATTGAAACATACTTAGAATTTGAACGATATGCCCGCTTCAATGGGAGCGACTCCGTAGCCCATCTCGGCAAACACGGCGATGTTGCGTGCGAAGAAATAACGCACACCGACAAAAACGGAATATCCGATTTCGCTGGCGTCCGCCGTATAGTGCCCTATGCCCGAAGCTGTTCCGTACGTCGAGGAGCTGACAATGTCATAGCCTAACATGGCGCCGCCATAAGTGTCCAGTACAGGTATGGGAGCGTAATGGAAAGCGCCCCGTGCGCCTACGATAAAATTCGAATATTTGTAACCGTAATCGCGGACAACTTCATGCTTTCTGGACGTATAGGCCAGATAGCCACCTACGCCAATCGACGCTTTCCCGTCAATCAAGCCATCGACAATCCCATACTCGAACGAGCCGGAAATAAGAGGCATACTCATAGAGTAGCCACGCCCACTCAGATAAGTCGGCACCCCAAGGCCCAGACTGATCATTTTATCGCCTTTCGCGAACGTACTTTGCGCAAAAGCAGACGTGCTGACGCCAGCGCAGAACAAACACACACAAACAATCTTCAGTAATTTTTTTCTATTCATAATATACTGTATTAATGATACCTACTTGTGAAGGGCATCGGTATTCCCTTTCTTTACGAGCCGCAAATATACATCATTTTTGTGGGAGAAGCAAAAAAAAATCGGTATTCATTCTCAATTTTCTTTGTTTCCATGATGAGAATTGCCTCTTTCTATCTGTAAACAAAGCCATTACTGTGTTCAGTACGACGCATATTGACACTGTAGTCATTCATCCATAAAATAAGGTTCGATAGCGGAACCGTGCGGGTAAAAGAACATTCCATAAACTTTGAATCTCCGAAAGGTCGAATCTTCCGCTACTCCGATTTTCGGGCAATTTACGATTTCATCGTGCATCTAGAGCAATTAATTTTTTATTAATTTGGAAATCCTCAAATTTTAAGCGGCAGTCGCGAAATTTTAAGCGCAAATTAAGCGTCATTAAGCGAAATCTTAATCACAACGTTAATAATGCCGTATTATATTTGCAGCGATTTTCGAAAGTACCATGAAGAATGTACAAGCGAAATCGGGAATTTTTATATCATTACAAAACACTTATTTTTTATTATTTTATTTTTTATGAAAAGCATTTGAAACATGAAAAAGATTCGATTAACAAAAATGAGAAACTTTGGTCGGTACGCCTGTTTCTTCGCGCTGGCGCTTATGGCTTCAGCCGCAGTACAGGCTTCTCCGGCGCTTCCTGTTGCAGGCTCTCCCGAGCGGCATGAAATTACGCAGGAAAGAAGAGTTTCCGGGACAGTGACCGATATCGAAGGTATCGAGCTTCCCGGCGTGAGCATCCTCGTGAAAGGCACGACGAACGGTACAACTACCGATTTGAACGGTAATTACTCGTTAGGCAACGTGCCCGCAAACGGGACTGTGGTATTTTCCTTTATTGGAATGGTGACGCAGGAAATCGCTGTAAACGGCAGGCAACAGATCAATGTAACGATGGAAGAAGACGCCATCGGACTGGACGAAGTTGTCGCCATCGGGTACGGCGTACAGAGGAAATCGGACGTGACCGGCGCCGTGAGCACCGTGAAGGCGGACGAACTCGTGAAACGGCCGCTCGTCCGTCTGGAACAGGCGCTGCAGGGCACAACGCCCGGCGTGCAGGTAGTCAGCAACAGCGGGCAGCCGGGCAAGGGGCTGGAGGTGAAGATTCGCGGAGCCAGTTCGATTACCGGTGGGACGAATCCGCTGTACGTCATCGACGGGAACATCGGCGGCGGCATCGACGCGCTGAATCCCAACGACATTGCCTCCATCGAAATCCTGAAGGACGCTTCGGCTACGGCCATCTACGGCTCGAGGGGTACGAACGGCGTCGTGCTGATCACGACCAAGTCCGGCGAATTGGGTAAGCCGAAAATCAGCTTCAACGCATGGATTGCCAACACCAGCGTGCCCAAACAACTGGAACTGATGACGGCCGCCGAATTTGCGGAATCCATCAACAAGTACTACACCAACGGCAACGCCTTCTCGCAGGCCCAGATCGACGAACTGCGCCGCACGGGTGGAACGAACTGGGCGGATGAACTCGAGCGTAGCCCCTGGGTGCAGAGCTACGACCTGAACATCTCGGGCGGTAACGAAACGATACGCTACCGCGTGTCGTACAACCGTCTGGACCAGCCCGGCATGATCAAGAACCAGTGGTACGTGAAAGACAATCTGCGCGCGAATCTGGATTTGAAGGTCAACAGCCGTCTGGATCTGAAATTCAACTTCTCGTATATCCAGCCCAAAAGCCAGAATACGGAGTACGGAGGCGATATCTACGATCCTTTCTCGGCAGCCAACGTCTTCGATCCGACGCTGCCGGTCTACAATGCCAGCGGCGACTACAACATCAGTTCGCCGTGGGGCTCGAACGGTACGAATCCCGTGGCCGAGATCAATGAAAGCCGCGACAACAAGAGCTGGAAGACCACCGTGGGCACCGGCGTACTGACCTATAAGATTCTGGACGGACTGACCCTTACGTCGAACAACACGTATACCAGCGGTGCCGAGTTCAGCCGGATATTCAAGGGCGAGCATACGGGCGACGGTGTAGGCGGTACGACACGCGCCGAAATCTATTCCAACACCACGTTTTCATTCCAGAGCAGTAACTTCCTGACATACGACAAGACATTCGGCAGCCACCACGTGACGGCCACCCTGCTGTATGAACGGAGCCAGGGCGAAAACACCAATGTAAGGGGCGTCGCGCGTCAATTGTCGACCACGGCGCTGACTTACTACAATCTGCGCCTCGGTAATGCACAGGAAACGCAGTCGGGATACAGCAAGGACGCCATGCAGTCTTACATGGCGCGCGTCAACTATTCGTACCGCGACCGCTACCTGGCTACGCTGGCCATACGCCGCGACGGTTCGTCGAAGCTGACCGAGAAGTACGACAACTTCCCCTCCGCAGCTCTTGCGTGGAACATCGCACGCGAAGGTTTCCTCGAAGACCATGCGATCATTGACGGATTGAAGCTGCGCGCCAGCTACGGCGAGACAGGCAACCAGGCGATCGGCGCCTACTCCACCATTCCGAGGGTGAGCACGGGCGGCAACTACTACTTCGACGGCAGGACATCCCTCCCGACGACTCCGCTGGGTTCGCCCGTTTCCAAGCTGCTGAAGTGGGAGCATGCCAGGCAGACCGACCTCGGACTGGACGTCGTGCTGTATAACGGCAGGCTGACCTTTACCGCCGACGTATATAACAAAGACGTGATCGACCTGCTGTATGATTACCCCGCGCCAAGCTATATGGGCGGCGGCACCTACAAGCGCAACATGGGCAAGCTGAACAACCGCGGCCTCGAACTTTCGCTCAACGCCGTGCCGGTAACCGGGAAGGACTTCTCGTGGAACAGTTTCCTCACCGTCTCGTTCAACCGCAACAAGGTGATTGACCTCGCAGGCGAAGACAACGTGCCGTACAGCGGTGTCGGTACGTTCGGCGCCGGCGTATCCCGCCTGATGGTCGGCCATCCGCTGGGCGACTTCTGGGGATACGAGTACCTGGGTACGTGGAAGAGCAGTGAAGCGGCCGAAGCAGCCAAATACGGCCTGCTGCCGGGCGACCCGAAGTATACCGACCTCGACGGCAACCATGCCATCAACGCAGACGACAAGATGGTGATCGGCAACGGTACGCCCGACATCACGTTCGGCTTTATCAACGACGTCCGATACAAGAACTTTACGCTAAGCCTGATGTTCCAGGGCATGGCCGGCAACGACATCTACTCGCAGACGATGGCTACGATCTGGGGCGGTCACGGCATGGCGCGCAACGCAACTACCAAAGATGCGCTGAACGTATGGACGCCGGAAAACGAAACCGACATACCGGTCATCGGGCGCGAATCGACCAATCACGACAGTTCGCGCTTCGTGTACGACGGCAGCTTTGTCAAGCTGAAAAACCTCGCCATCAACTACAGCCTGCCGTCCAGCCTGCTGCGCGGCACGTTCATAAGCAATCTGGAAGTGTACGCGAGCGGACAAAACCTGCTTACGTTCACCAAATTCCCCGGCATGGATCCTGAAGTCAACAGCTCCACCGGCGCCACGACGCAGGGCCTTGAGATGGGTGTGATTCCGAATCCGCGTACCTACACGTTCGGCCTGCGCGTCGGTTTTTAAATTGAGTATTTAATTATAAACGTATTAAATAACAATATTATGAAAGTAAGATATTTCTGTTTATCATTGACCGTACTGGCAGCGTCGATCCTCATGACCGGCTGCCAGGACCTGAACGAGGATCCGAGAGCCGATCTGACTCCGGGCACTTACTACAATACGCCGCAGGAGCTGGAGGGCGGCATCGCCTCCATGTATCGCATGCTCGCCCCGGATGATGCATGGGGATTTATCGTGTGGCAGACTTCATACTTCGGATCGGACGACCTCTCTACCGTGCCCGGTTCCAACAAGGAACTCATGCGCGACTTCGACCGCCTGCAGGGAGATGCCGGAAACGGAAACGTAGGCCTCAACCAGTGGAATGCGCCCTGGAAGTGCATTTATCAGGCAAACAACGTACTCTCCGTGGTCGACAAGGTAGCCTTCAACAGCGAGGAGCAAAAGAACGGCGCCGCCGGACAGGCTCACTTCATGCGCGGGATGTGCTATTTCTTCCTGGTACGCACCTTCGGCGAACTGCCGATCGTAACCGACGAAGTAGACATCGCCGAGCGTCCGGACCGGCAGCCGATAAGCGACGTGTATGAACTGATCATCAACGACCTGACCCAGGCCGAAGCCCTGCTGCCCGAAACGTGGTCAGGACAGCCGGGCAAGGCCAACCGCCTTGCCGCAAAAGCCCTGCTGGCCGACGTATACCTGACCCTGACGGGCTGGCCGATGAACCAGTCGAACTATTACGCCCTGGCAGCCGAAAAGGCGAACGACGTCATCCAGTCCGGCAAGTACACGCTTGTGCCCGAATACGGCGACGTGTTCAAGACGAACAACAACTCGGAATGTATCTTCGCCTTCCAGTACAATACGGCCGGCGGCCTGCCGCGCAGAAGCACGGGACAGTTTGCCGTACCGCAGGACGAAACGTCTGCTGCCGGCGAAGAAGGCTGGCACGACTTCTGCACCGAGGTCAACTTCTACCGCAACGCGCCCAAGTGCAAGCGTACGGACGAGACGTTCCACACCGTTCTGAAGATAAGAGATACCGAAACGGGTGTGTTCAGCCTCGTGCAGTGGGACGACATGGAGAAGACCAGAACGCAGCACCCGTACTTCAAGAAGTTCCGCCACGGCGTAGCCGAGCCGGGCACTACGGCGGGCGACGGCGTGAACGAAACGGAAACCGAGATTATCAAGATGGCCCCCAGTACGGACAAGACGCTCGACCTGATCCGCTACCCCTACGTGCTGCTCAACTACGCCGAGGCTTCGGCCATGGCGAGCGGCGGCCCGACGGCTGCCGGATACGACGCGATCAACCTGGTGCGCCGCCGCGCCGGCCTGCCCGACCTGACGCCGGGACTGAGCCAGGCGGATTTCCGCGACTCCGTAGTCTATGAAAGGGCTTACGAGTGTGCGGGCGAGAACGGCATCCGGTGGTTCGACATCGTACGGCTGCAACTCCTCCCGCAGGTACTGCAGCAGAGAGTGGTCGGAACCTGGAGGGAAGACCAGTACTGGGAAAACCCCCTGAATCCGAACTACACCTCGGGCGCAGGGCTGCAAAGCCGCTATCTCGCACCCATTCCCCAGTCCGAAATGGAACGCAATCCGGAGTGGAAACAGAACACGGGATATTAAATTCAAGATTCATGATTTAAAATTCAGGATTCGGAATTTTATGTACCATCTTCTCATGTGATTTTAATTTACTTGTTATGCATCCGGGGAGGGAGACAACCTCTCCCGGATGCTTTTCCAAAGATTCGAGACTCGAGATTCCATGATTCAAAGACTCAACTATCGACACGGAGACACGGAGGACACGATGAAGAGAAGGACACAAAGGTTTTTCTCGCGGCGCGTCTCTGTGTCTTCTCCGCATAACGCCGCGCACCTTTTTCCCGTACGCAGCGAGACGCGGAGGAGACAGAAAGATCCGCAGCACATTTCTGTGTGTTCGACGCCATGTCCCCGTGTTCTAATAACAGGGATATCCGTATGAAAAAACAGACCGTACATCACAGCGCACAGACGAAGAGGCGTGAACGGCTATACCGCGCCATCGCCATCCTGCTGCCGTTTCTCGCCCTTGCCGCGGCGGAAGCGGCGCTGAGGGCCTGCGGCTACGGTCACGACCTGGACGCGTTCATCCCCTACCCCCAAAACACGGAATACGTCGTCTTCAACCCGCACGCCTCGAACCGCTTCTTCCTCGACCCGCGCTTCGCACCCTCGGGCAACAAGGAACTGATGCGCGCCGAAAAGGCCGGCGGCACGTTTCGCATCATCGTACTCGGCGAATCGACGACGGTCGGCTTCCCCTACTTCCACAACGGCTCGTTCCACCGCTGGCTGCTCTACCGCCTGCTGCGGACGTATCCCGACAGCCATTTCGAGGTAGTCAACCTCTCGCTCACGGCCGTCAACTCCTATGCCGTGCGCCGCTTTGCAGAAGAGGCGGCGCGCTGCGAACCGGACGCGGTGCTCATCTACGCCGGCCAGAACGAATACTACGGCGCGCAGGGCGTCGCCTCGTCGCAGATGCTGGCCTCGGCCCCGGCCGTCGTCGACGCGATGCTGCGGATGCGCCGCTCGCGCCTCGTGCAGTGGGCCACGAACGCCTACGGAGCCTTGCGGCAGACGCCCGGACAGGCCGAAGCCACGCGCATGGAGCTGATGATCGGCGACAGGCAGATACCCCGCGGCTCGGCGCTGTACGACCGCGGCCTCGCACAGTTTGAATACAATATGGACGCTGCGCTGCGCCACCTCGCGGAGCGCGGCATACCGGTGTTCGTCAGCAGCGTGGCGAGCAACATCAAAGACCTGCCGCCCTTCGTGAGCGACGGCGCCGACCCTGAGAGCGACGCGGCGCGCCTCTACGCCCTCGGGCACGAGGCGCTCGGGCGGGGCGAATACGAGCGGGCGCACGACCTCCTCACCCGCGCCAAGGACGCCGACCTGCTGCGCTTCCGCGCACCGGAGGCGCTGAACGGCATCGTCGAGGCGCTGTGCGAGCGCTACGGCGGAGCGCACTTCGTCGACACCCGCCGGGCGCTCGAAGCACGCGCACCGCACGGGCTGCTCGGCGACGAGCTGTTTACCGACCACGTCCACCCCAACCTCACGGGATACGCCGTCATGTCCGAAGCCTTCTACGGCGCCCTCCTCGCGAGCGGCCTCCTGCCCCCCGCGCCGCAGGGGGCGATGAGCGACGGCGAGCTGGAACGCGACATGCCCGTCTCGCCCGTCGACTCGCTCGCCGCACGCCTGCGCATCGCGCAGCTCAGGGCGCACTTCCCCTTCTACGACAGCCTCTACACCGGCCGCGCCGTGCCCGAAGAAACGACCGAAGAGCGGCTGGCCGCGGCGCTCTTCCGTCGCGAGGTGGACTGGCTGACGGCTCACAGCGCGCTGTACGACGACTGCCTCCGCCGCGGCATGACGCGCGCCGCCGCGCGGGTGGCGGAAAACACGGTGCTCGAGTATGCCGAAGACCCGGTCTTCTACGAGCAGGCGGCCATGATCTGCGGCCAGGCCGGGCGCACGGCCGACGCGGCCTTCTATATGGGAAAGGCGTTCGACATGCAGCCCTCCTTCGCCCGGGCGCGCTACGCAGCCGTCTTCAGCCTCATGATCGACGACCCGGAGCGGGCAATGCCTCGCCTCGACTATGCCGTCGCGCACAACACGGAGGGACGGGGAATG
>JAIRZY010000045.1 GCA_031266995.1 Tannerella sp. | reverse complement strand
CGGGGAGACGTCCCGATGTTTCCCGCCGAGGAGTTTGACGAGCACGTAACAGAGCAGTCCCAGCATCATGCCGTCGGCAATCGAGTAGGTGAAGACCGTCATCAGGATGGTCGTAAAGGCGGGAAGGGCTTCGGAGATGTCGTCAATCGGAATCTTACGGACGGTATCCATCATGAACACGCCGACCAGTACGAGCGCGCCGGTCGTGGCCGCTCCGGGAATGAGCAGGAAGACAGGCGAGAAGAACAGTGCGATCAGGAAGAATGCGCCCGTCACGAGCGAAGTAAGTCCCGAACGGCCGCCTTCCGCAATGCCCGCCGCGCTTTCCACGTAGGTCGTGACGGTGGACGTGCCCAGCATAGCGCCCACCGTCGTACCGATGGCGTCGGACATCATCGCCTGCTTTACGCGCGGGATATTCCCCCGTTCGTCCATCACGCCCGCCTTCGAGGCCAGCCCCACCAGCGTGCCGACCGTGTCGAAGATATTCATAAACAAAAGGGTAAAGATGATGATGGCCATGTTCGGCGTAAGAAATTCCGCGAAATCGAATTTCAGAAACGTGGGCGCCGGCGACTGCGGCATCGAAACGGGCAGGAAACCTTCCGGTATCTGCGTCACACCCACCGGGATACCGATGAGCGTGCAAATCAGGATATTGTAGAACAGCGCGCCCTTCACCTTTTTCACAATCAGCACGCCGCTCAGCAGAATCCCGGCCATCGCCAGCACCGAAGTCGGCGTGAACGCGCCCAGACTGACAAACGTGGCCGGACTGGACACGATGATTCCCGCATTCTTCAACCCGATAAAGGCAATAAACATCCCGATCCCGGCCGGAATGGCGTACCGCAGGCTCATCGGAATGGCGTTCAGAATCATCTCGCGGATATTGAGAAAGGTAATCAGGATAAACACCAGCCCCTCGACAAACATCGCCGCCAGCGCCGTTTCCCACGAATAGCCCATGCCCTGCACCAGCGTAAAGGCGAAAAACGCATTCAGCGCCATGCTTGGCGCCTGCGCAAAAGGCAGCTTCGCCATCAGTGCCAGCAGAATGGTTGCCACGGCCGAAGCCAGCGCCGTAGCCGTAAACACGGCGCCGCGGTCCATGCCTGCCGTGCCGAGTATCGCAGGATTGACGGCCAGAATATAACTCATCGTCAGGAAAGTCGTCACGCCTGCAATGATTTCCGTTTGCACGGTCATGGTTCGCCGGTCGAAGCCGGTCAGTTTTCGTAACATGTTCGTTCTTGGTTTTTGATTGGGCGGCAAAGATAGGCATAAATCGGTGAACAGTCTTCTCTGTCCGAATTATTTCCCGTACTTTTGCACAAACAAACAGAGTTGACTGCAAAATATGGAACAATGAAAATAAAAGACATTCTGACCGAAATAGAGCGCCTCGCCCCCTTGCCTTTGCAGGAAGGTTTCGACAATGCCGGCGTACAGGTCGGCGACGCGGAACGGGAGGCTACCGGAGCGCTGATTTGTCTGGACGTGACGGAAGCCGTTGCAGACGAGGCCGTAGAGAAGGGATGCAATCTGATTGTCTCCCATCATCCGCTGGCGTTCAAACCCTTCAAGTCGCTTACCGGGCGGACGTACGTCGAACGCTGCCTGATAAAAGCCTGCCGGCACGACCTCGTGATCTATGCCGCCCATACGAACCTCGACAATGCGTACGGAGGCGTCAATTACCGGCTGGCCGAACTGACGGGCCTTCGGCAGGTACGCACGCTCAGCCCGCAGAAGAATGCGCTGCTGAAACTGTCCGTCTTCGTGCCCGAAGCCCATGCGGAAGCCGTCCGCAGCGCCCTGTTCGATGCCGGCGCCGGACATGTCGGCAAGTACGACTCATGCAGCTTCAACCTGACGGGCGAAGGGACTTTCCGCGCCGGCGAAGGCGTCCGGCCGTTCTGCGGCGAGACGGGCAAGCTGCATCGGGAAAGGGAGGTGCGCATCGAAACCATTCTGCCGGCGTTCCTCAAAAATGCGGTTACCCGCGCGCTGCTCGCCGTCCATCCGTATGAAGAGCCGGCGTTCGACTTTTATCCGCTAAGCAACACGTGGAATACAACCGGTTCGGGCATTATCGGCGAACTGCCTGAACGCGAGAATGTCCGCCATTTCCTGTCACGCATCCGGACGCTTTTGAAGGCAGACGGCCTCAGACATTCGGATTATCCCGGAACGTCCGTCCGGCGGATCGCCGTGTGTGGCGGCAGCGGCGCCTTCCTGATTCCGGAAGCAATGGCGGCGGGCGTCGACGCGTTCATTACCGGAGAAGCGAAATACAACGATTTCTACGACGTGGAAGGCCGGATGCTGCTGATTGTCGCCGGTCATTACGAGACGGAAATGTGCACAAAAGATATCTTCTTTGACATCATATCAAAAAAATTTCCTACCTTTGCCGTGCATATTTCAAATACAGATTCAAACCCAGTTAATTATTTCGATAAAAATGGCTAAAAAGAAAGAAGTTGCGGAAAGAGAATACACCGTCGAGGAACGGCTCAGGTCATTGTATCAGTTGCAAATCACAATGACGGCGATTGATAAAATCAAGACACTGCGCGGAGAATTACCCCTGGAAGTGTCCGATTTGGAGGACGAAATTGCCGGTCTGGAAACACGCATTAAAAATTATCAGGATGAGATAGAGTCGAATAAGGCAAATGTCGCCGCGCAGAAAAACAAAATCAGCGAGTCGACGGGTTTAATCGAGAAGTACAAAACGCAACTGGACAATGTGCGAAACAACCGCGAATTTGACAACCTGTCGAAGGAAATTGAATTTCAGGGACTTGAAATTGAATTTACGGAAAAGAAAATCAAGGAATTCAATGCCGTCGTCGCCAGAAAAAAGGAAGACATCGTACAATGTAAAGAACTGCTGGACGGCCGGAAAGGCGATTTGACACAGAAAAAGAGCGAGTTGGAAGAGATCATTTCCGAGACCCGTCAGGAAGAGGAGAAATTGCGCGAAAAGGCAAAAAAACTGGAAGAAACTATTGAACCGCGTCTGCTGACGGCATTCAAACGGATTCGCAAAGGTGCACACAACGGATTGGCAGTAGTGGACATCCAGCGCGACGCCTGCGGAGGATGTTTCAATAAAATTCCGCCTCAGAAACAGATGGATATCAAACTGCGGAAAAAAATCATCGTCTGCGAATACTGCGGCCGCGTCATGATTGACCCAGACTTGACACAGTCGGTGCAGAAATAGTTCCCTGCCGGTCAAACGGCCGGGAGTTCGACACGGGTAGTCGGAGGAGAATCTTATGATTCGGGCTTTCAGAAAATATATCGAGAAGCAGAAGCTACTAAAACCCAATGATATTGTAATTGTGGGCGTAAGCGGGGGCGCCGATTCCGTTGCGCTGTTGCATTTGCTGGCGCGTTCGGGTTATACCTGTATCGTGGCGCATTGCAATTTTCATTTGCGGGGCGACGAATCGGACTGCGACGAAGACTTTAGCCGGCAGGTCGCAGCAACGCTGCACATTCCTTTCCACAAAATTGATTTCGACACACAAAACCATGCGCATCACGAACATATTTCTATCGAAATGGCTGCGCGCGAACTGCGTTACCGGTGGTTCGAACAGTTGCGTGTCGAGCAGGAAGCACAGGCCATTGCCGTGGCGCATCACCGCGACGACAGCGTCGAAACCGTACTCCTGAACCTGACGCGCGGAACAGGCATTCGCGGACTGACAGGTATCCGTCCACGAAACGGGCATGTCATCAGGCCCTTATTGCCTTTCGGTCAAAACGAAATTCTCGCATGGCTTTCGGAAAACGGACTCGAATACCGTACGGACAGCAGCAACCTTTCGGACGAATACACGCGCAATTTTCTGCGCTTGCGTATTTTACCTTTACTGGAAGAACTGAACCCGTCGGTCAGAGATGCCATTGCACGAACAGCCGCCCATCTTTCGGACGTGGAAACGCTTTACGCCGACCTGATAGAAAAGGAACGCGCGCGTATCACTCCCTCAGAAAAAAAAATCTCCATCCCCGCACTGATGCAATCGCCAGCTCCCCGGACCGTTTTATACGAATTAATCAAACCGTACGGATTCACGCGCTCGCTCGCCTCGTCCATATTCGAATCGCTGAAGGGCACGCCCGGAAAAATATTTTACGCAACGGAATCGTCATATCGAATCGTTAAAGACCGTGATTATCTCCTGATTGCGCCTCAGGCAGAAAAGGACGATGCCGTTTATTACCTCCATGCCGGCGACTCCATACATCATCCCATCCGGTTGACCGCACAGCAAAAGACGGTCGATGCTTATCTCCGCATAGAAAAGAAAAAAACAGTTGCCGGCTTCGACTGCGACAAACTCACCTTCCCGCTAACGTTGCGCCGATGGCGGCCGGGCGACCGGTTCATCCCCTTCGGAATGTCGGGGCGAAAGAAACTGAGCGACTACTTTACTGATCATAAATTCAGCCATCTACAAAAGGAACAAACGTGGCTGCTTTGCAGTGGCGACGACATCATTTGGATCGTAGGCGAGCGCATTGATGATCGTTATAAAGTGAGTAAAACAACGAAAAATACATTAATTGTAGTTTTTTTTGACGGATGAGTGTTTGATATATCGAAAGAATACGTACTTTTGCCGCGTCTTATTCCACAAAAGGAGAAAATGAAATTCTGCGATGTGGGGAAACAATCCGTTTTACATGAACGTAATTTATTAATAACATAGCAAATACGAATAAAAAGTATCATTGTACTCATTTACCGGTATGCTATTATGACGTATTTGCCTTTTTCATAAAAATATGCAGAAGTATAACATTATTGAACTTAATGAAAAACAACTCCCCGAATTACAAACTATTGCGGAGGAGCTTGGAATCACGAAAATCAAAACGCTGAACAAGCAGGATTTGGTTTACAAAATCCTTGACGAGCAGGCTGTGACGCTGGCCGGCATCCAGGTAGAAAAAGAGAAGGAAGCGCGCAAAATGGATAAAAAGAAACGCGGCAGAAAACCGAAAGCCGTCGCCGCGGCAGAAACTGCGAAGGAAGAAAGGGCCGAAAAAACGCCACAGTCGCCTTCACCTGCTGCACCGGCAGCCGACGAGCGGACGCGCCGTAGACCAGGACGCCCGCCGAAAGCAAAAACCGCAACGATTGTCCCCGCCGAAGCAAGCGCTCCGAAAGAAGCGCCTGTTCAGAAAGTTATGCCGGCAGAACATGTCGACATCATCAAACTGCCGGAGCCTCCTCCCGTAAAGAAAGCGGACACGCCGGAAGTGAAAAAAACGGTACAGCCCGAAGCGCTCCGGCCTGCGACGTCCGAGCCTGAAGGCGGATCCATTCCACACGAAGAAACGACCGAGGCCGCAGCAGCACCCGAAACACAAAGCAAGGATAATGCAAAACGGCTTATTTTCAGACATTCGGACGTCACCAATTCCGTGCTGGATCAGGTACTGCCGATACAGCCCGCGCAGCCGAAACAGGAGAAACAACCCGCCGAACCACATCCGGGG
This sequence comes from Tannerella sp., assembly GCA_031266995.1. Classification (GTDB taxonomy): domain Bacteria; phylum Bacteroidota; class Bacteroidia; order Bacteroidales; family Tannerellaceae; genus Tannerella. The sequence continues at coordinate 4,037 of JAIRZY010000045.1, read as the reverse complement.
CGCGCCCAGAACAACAATAACAATCTCAATAACAACAAGAATAAAAACGGAAACGCCGCACCGCAACCGCAGGAAAAAGGCTATGATTTCGATGGCATACTGGTCGGAACGGGTGTCCTCGAAATCATTCAGGACGGGTACGGTTTCCTTCGCTCGTCGGACTACAATTACCTGTCTTCGCCCGATGACATTTATGTATCCCAGTCGCAAATCAAACTGTTCGGACTCAAGACGGGCGACGTGGTGGAAGGCCCTATCAGACCGCCCAAGGAAGGTGAAAAGTATTTCCCTCTGGTGAAGGTAGACCGCATCAATGGCCGTTCGCCCGAAGAAGTGCGCGACCGCGTGCCTTTCGACCACTTGACGCCGCTCTTCCCCGAAGAAAAGTTCATGCTCACCAGAGAGCGTTCGCCGAAGATATTCGACAACATAGCCGTTCGCGTCGTAGATTTGTTCTCGCCCATCGGCAAAGGCCAGCGCGGCCTTATCGTGGCACAGCCCAAAACGGGTAAAACGATGCTGTTGAAAGATATTGCCAATGCCATCGCGGCCAATCATCCGGAAGTATACATGATCGTCCTGCTGATTGACGAACGTCCGGAGGAGGTCACCGACATGGCGCGAAGCGTGGATGCCGAAGTGATTGCATCGACATTCGACGAGCCGGCCGAACGGCATGTCAAAATCGCCGACATCGTACTGAACAAGGCCAAGCGGATGGTAGAGTGCGGGCACGACGTGGTCATCCTTCTGGATTCGATTACGCGGCTGGCGCGTGCGTACAACACGGTGCAGCCTGCTTCCGGCAAAGTCCTTTCGGGAGGCGTCGACGCCAATGCGCTGCAAAGACCCAAACGCTTCTTCGGCGCGGCGCGCAACATCGAAAACGGCGGCAGTCTGACCATTCTGGCTACGGCGCTGACCGAGACGGGGTCGAAAATGGACGACGTGATCTTCGAAGAGTTCAAGGGAACGGGCAATATGGAACTGCAGCTTGACCGCAAGCTGTCCAACAAGCGTATCTATCCGGCCGTAGACATCGTGGCGTCCAGCACGCGCCGCGACGACCTGCTGCAAAACGAGACAATCGTAAACCGCATGTGGATATTGCGCCGCTACCTCTCGGATATGAATTCGCTCGAAGCGATGGAGTTTGTGAAAAAGCAGATGACAAACACGAACGACAACCTCGAGTTCCTCGCCTCCATGAACGGATAAGAATCAAGATTCAGGATATAATTTTTCAACCCTTCCCGATTGCCTCGGAAAGGGTTGAATTTTTTGGAGGGTATGCGTCGTGTCTCCCGACATGACGCACGTTCAATTATTTAGGATTACATAATATAACCATTATACTTCCATTTTGTAAGGCTCGCGCACGGGATTGCTCCTGCGCCTGTTGGCTTCCCGGTCGAGGAAGAACTCTTCCTTTTCGGGATTCCATACCAGCTTGCGCTTGAACTCGTAGCACAGGTTGATGATGTGGCAGAGTGATGCGGTGCGGTGGCCTATTTCGACCGTACTGATCGGTTGCCGGCGCGTCTTGATGGCGTCCAGGAAGTCGTTGTAATGGTCGTCGCTCCTGTAGAGTTTGATTTCGTTGTCGCCGATTTCCTGATTTTTCAGTTTCTCCGGCATGGTCTCGAGGATGCTGCGGCTGATGTCGATCACCCCGTCTTCGCCAATGAAGCGCACGATGTTTCCGTCCGATTTGCGGAAGCCGTGCTCGTGGGTCATGAGCGTACCGTTGGCATAGCGCATCGTGAGCGGCCTCAGCTCCTGATCGTCGGGCGGCGTAAATTCGATGGGGCCCGAATCGTCCATGCCCATCGCCCACTGGGCAATGTCGTACATGTGTGCTCCCCAGTCGCAAATCATGCCTCCGCCGTATTCCCTGTAGTTGCGCCAGTTGGGGAAGACCCTTCTTTCCATCGGCGGTGCCAGTTCTTCGTTGAACGGATTCATGGGGGCGGGGCCTATCCAGCTTTCCCAGTTCAGGGTCGACGGGACGGGCTGCGCCGGGAGATCGTAGGGAGTGGGCGGCGGGCCGACCGATACTTTGATTTCCCGGATCTGTCCGATGTATCCGTTGCGTACCAGTTCGCAGGCGTGGCGGAAGTTTTTCCACGAGCGCTGCATGTTGCCGACCTGCAGGACGCGGCCGTATTTGGCGACGGCGTCGGCCATCAGGCGGCCTTCTTCGATGCTGTGCGACATGGGTTTTTCGACGAATACGTCTTTTCCGGCGCGGCATGCCTCGATGGTCATGATGGCATGCCAGAAGTCGGGCGTGGCGATGATGACGGCGTCGATGTCCTTACGTGCGAGGAGTTCGCGATAGTCGGCATACTGCTTGAATCCACTGTAGGCTTTTCCTTTGGCCTTGACGGTTTCCTCGTCGATGATGCGCTGCATGTCCTGCAGCCGGCGCGATTCGCAATCGCTGGCCGCAATCAGGTTGGCGCGTCTGGCAAACTGCGGGCCAAGGGTCCAGCGGCCCTGTGCGCCGCAACCGATGATACCCATGTTGATCTGGTCGCTTGGGGCTACGTAGTTCGTACCGCCCAGAACGTTTCGGGGGAGAATGGTGAATGCCGCGGCTGTTAGCGCGCCATTCCGTAAAAAGTTTCGTCTATTCATGGCTGACATTAATTAATGTATTTATAAATTGTGCGGCAAAGGTGTTAAAAAGAAACGGAAAAACCAAACATAATCCCGTTTTTTTGCGCACGAGTTCTGTTTTTTTTGCTCCGAAGCCTGAAGTGTGGCGGTTGAATCCGCAATTACGGCTTCGCAAAAGCGGACAGTCCTGTCCGAAAGCGAACAGTCGCGAGGCCGGTCTCTGCTGGGGATCAGGGGCCTGCGACTGTGGCACGGGATTTGCCTCACGGATGACATTAATAACGAACAACGAATAGATACGGACATGATCAAGTTAAGAAATCTGGTAAAAACATACCGCACGGAAGAGATCGAGACGGTAGCGCTGGAGAATGTGAATCTCGAAGTGAACAGGGGAGAGTTTCTCTCGGTAATGGGGCCTTCGGGGTGCGGCAAGTCGACGCTGCTAAACCTGATGGGGCTGCTCGACGCGCCGACGGCGGGGAGCGTCGAAATCGACGGCGTGGATACGGCGGGAATGAACGACAGGACGCAGGCGGCGTTTCGCAACCGGCAACTGGGGTTCGTCTTTCAGAGTTTTCATCTGATCAACTCGCTGCACGTGCTCGACAACGTCGGGCTGCCACTGCTCTATCGCAACGTGCCGTCCGGCGCGCGGCGGAAGGCGGCGGCCGAGGTGCTCGAAAAGGTCGGGCTGAGCCATCGCATGAAGCATTTTCCTTCGCAACTGTCCGGCGGGCAGTGTCAGCGCGTGGCCATTGCGCGCGCCATCGTCGGCAATCCGAACATCATCCTCGCCGACGAACCGACGGGTAACCTCGACAGCAGAATGGGCGCGGAGGTGATGGACATACTGCACCGCCTGAACAGCGAAGACGGACGCACGATCGTGATGGTGACCCACAACGAGGATCAGGCGAGGCAGACGTCGCGCACGGCGCGCTTCTTCGACGGACGGCAGGTGAGCGATATGCCGGCTTCGTGATTCAAGATTCAAAATTCAGGATTCAAAGATTCAATACCGGATGATTCAACGAATGGATGAGTTGAGGCGTTTATTGCGGAGGCCCGCGTGTGCGGGGCGGCCGGAGGGTTTTGCGGGTCATTTGACTGTTCCGGAATGTTTGCGGGACGGTTTTACCCGCGAAGTGGCGGCTTTTTGGACTTTTCGAAATGCCGGCACCCCAGGGGTGCCGGGCCGCCGGAACTTCCGAGACGCTGGCACCCCAGGGGTGCCGGGCCGCCGGAACTTCCGAGACGCCGGCACCCCAGGGGTGCCGGGCTGCCGGAACTTCCGAGACGCGGGCACCCCAGGGGTGCCGGGCTCTCGGAACTTCCGAGACGCGGGCACCCCTGGGGTGCCGGGCTGCCGGAACTTCCGAGACGCGGGCACCCCAGGGGTGCCGGGCTCTCGG
>JAIRZY010000035.1 GCA_031266995.1 Tannerella sp. | reverse complement strand
AAAGCGCTCGAAAAACAGGAAAAAGCGCTCGAGGAACAGGACAAAGCCCTCAAAGAAAGAGACAAAGCAATAGAAGAACTGAAACGGCAATTATCCGGAATGTAGCGCTAAGCAGCAACGATACAGAGGACAACCGCTCCCTATCCTTCCAGAGAAAACGGACAAAACGCTGAAACACTATTTACGGCGCAGCCACGCAACGGATAGCGGATTGCAGAAAAAATTTTCGTACATTTGTCAGCAAAATAATCGATCATGCAGTATCTAACAAAACGAAAGTCAATCTGTATGCTGGCCATCTGGCTGTGCGCGTCGGCGGCGTGCGCGCAGTACGCGGTGAACGGCGGCCGCGGCGAACCGCTGCTCGCAGCCGACAACACGCAGCAGCGCATCCGCGTCTACCTCCTCAACGGGATGGACGGCGCGACGCTCAGCTACACCTCCGCCACGTCGTCGCACCGCTGGTTTCGCTACCGCACGCGCGCGTCCGAGGCCGAATCCGTCGCCTCGTCGACGGTGGGCAACACCTCGACCGTCGACCGCGTCGAGGAGGGATACGGCTACTTCGTACAGGACGGCGACAACTATGCCATGTCGCAGTTCGTCTGGCTCATCGACTACAGCCTCCGTCCCGTGCAGATAAGCAACCTCCGCGTGGCCGAAGGCGCCGGCTGCGAGGGCCTGCGCCTGAGCGGCGAAAACACCACCGCCCCCCTACTCTACCACACTCCCGGCGGGCTGGAAATCACCATCCTGCGCAGCTACGAGGCCAGCCTCATGACACAGATATGGAACGACGCCGGACGGCAGTTTACCTCCGCCATGCGCATCGACACGCTCGAAGGCGACCCCTTCGCCCGCACCCTCGCGCCGCCGCTCGAAGACACTGAAATACAGCTCTCGGGCGACCTCTTCGCGCGACACTTCGGACTGGAGAAAACCTTCGCCACCGCCTTCTATCAGGCCGTCGCCCTCGAAGTGCACGCCGACACGACCGTCCTCTCCGACGGAGGCACGAACATGCAGGACACCGGCACCGAAAGGCTCGCACCGGCCGAAATACGCTTCGGTGCACATGCCAACACGCCCGTCGCCTCGCTCTTCATCTGGCAGATATACAGGAGCGAAGACATGGAACATCCCCTCGTGCGCTTCACCGGCCCCGAAACGGAATACACCTTCAGCCTGGCCGGCAGCTACGTCGTGCGGCTCGAAGTGAGCGACCGCACCGGCGTCTGCACAAACACGGAGCATACATATAATATAAACATCACCGAGACCGTCGTGCTCATCCCGAACGCTTTCACGCCCGAAGGCTCGCCCGGCGTCAACGACGTCTTCCGCGTCGTCTACAAATCCGTCTCGCGCTTTCAGGGTGTGATTTTCAACCGCTGGGGCGCCGAACTCTACCGGTGGACCGACCCGGCGGGCGGATGGGACGGCACGTATCGCCGCCGCCTCGTACCGGCAGGGCCCTACTTCTACGTCATCGACTATACGGGCACAGACGGAAAAACGCACCGCCGAAGCGGAGACATCAACGTCATACGCTCCTCAAAATCAAAAGCCGACAGCGGCCCTAACCAGTAAAAACAGCATACGGAAATGAAATGGACAGGCATCATAATCAGTTTCACGGCAGGCGGCGCAATATGCTTCGCCATACTGTTTTTCACCGGACACGACGACTCGAAGCGCGCGATGGAAGAACGTCCGGCAGTGCAGTCGGTGACCTTTTCGCCCGACGTGCCCGCGAGCGTCACCTTCTGCGGCGAAACGGTAGACCTCACGCGCTACAACCGCCACGAGGGCATGGACCGCGAGCTGAGCAGCTTCACCTACCTCCACTCTACCACCATGCTGCTCCTCAAACGCGCCAACCGCTACTTCCCCGTCATCGAGCCGATACTGAAAGCCAACGGCATCCCGGACGACTTCAAATACCTCGCCGTCATCGAGAGCAACCTCGACCCCACGGCCGTCTCACCCGCACGGGCGCGGGGCATGTGGCAGTTCATGGAATCGACCGCAAAAGAATATCGCCTCGTCATCACGCCGACCGTCGACGAGCGATACAGCGTCTCGCGCGCCACCGAAGCCGCCTGCCGCTACCTCAGCGACGCCTACGAACGATATGGCGACTGGCTGCTCGTCGCCGCCTCCTACAACGCCGGCATGAGACGCATCTCGACCGAATACGAACGCCAGAACGCCTCGTCGGCACTCGACATGTGGCTCGTCGAAGAAACCTCGCGATACCTCTACCGCATCTTCGCCATCAAGCAGATTTTTGAAAACCCGTACCGGTACGGCTTCGTCATGAACGCGCGCAACCTCTACAAAGTCATCCCCTGCACCGAAGTCACCGTCTCGGCCGACATCCCCGACCTCGTCGAATTTGCAGCGCGATACGGCCTTGCCCTCTCCGACCTGAAGCGCTTCAACCCCTGGCTGCGAGACACGCGCCTCGCCGTCGACAAGCGAACCTTCGTGATACTGATCCCCGACAGCAGCAAACTGACCTACGGACAGAACAGCGTCGAAGTACACGACCCACGCTGGGTAATAAACCGGTAAACGAGAGAATGAGAAAATGTGACAATGTGAGAATATGAAAATGAACTGACTGTTTCCCCCTCAATCTTTGAATCCTGGAATTTTTGAATCTTTGAACATTAAATATTGAATTTGGAATCTTCGAAACGCTCAAGCATATCCGTCCTCGGCGCCCGCGTGCACAACCTGAAAAATATTGACATCGACATCCCGCGCCACCGCCTCACCGTCATCACCGGCATGAGCGGAAGCGGAAAGTCGTCGCTCGCCTTCGACACCGTCTTCGCCGAAGGCCAGCGGCGATACATCGAGACCTTCTCCGCCTACGCGCGTAATTTCCTCGGAAACATCGAGCGCCCCGACGTCGACAAAATATCGGGCCTCAGCCCCGTCATCTCCATCGAGCAGAAGACGACGAACCGCAACCCCCGCTCGACCGTGGGCACAACGACCGAGATATACGACTTCTTCCGCCTCCTCTACGCCCGCGCCGGCGAAGCCTACTCCTACCTGAGCGGCGAAAAAATGGTGAAATACACCGAAGAACAGGTGCTGGAACTCATCCTGAAAGAATACGAAGACCGGCGCATCTACCTCCTCGCCCCGCTCGTGCAGAACCACAAGGGACACTACAAGGAACTCTTTGAACACGTCCGCCGAAAAGGCTACCTCAACGTGCGCGTAGACGGCAAACTGCTGGAAATAAAGCACGGCATGAAGCTCGACCGCTACAAAATGCACAGCATCGAAGTCGTCGTCGACAAGATGAAAGTAAGAGCCGACGACGAACAGCGACTGAAAAACAGCCTGCGCATCGCCATGAAGCAGGGCGACGGACTGATCCTCCTCATCGACGCCGATACGGACGAGGTGCGCTACTACAGCCGCCGCCTGATGTGTCCCGTCACAGGCCTGTCTTACAGCGAACCTGCGCCGCACAACTTCTCGTTCAACTCGCCCCACGGCGCATGTCCGCGCTGCAAGGGGCTGGGAGAAATCAACCTGCTCGACATGAACAAAATCGTGCCCGACCCGTCACTGAGCATCTACAGCGGCGGCATCGTCGCGCTCGGCAAACACAAAAACACACTTATATTCTGGCAAATAGAATCCATCTGCCATAAACACGGCGTGACCGTCCGCACCCCCATCAAAGACATCCCCGAAGAAGCCCTCGACGAAATCATGAACGGCACGGAAGGACGCGTCGTCATCAAAAACGAATCGCTGGGCAGCTCCAACTATCTGTTTTCATACGAAGGCGTAGCCAAATACATCCTGATGCAGCAGGAAAGCGACGCCTCGGCCTCGGCGCAGAAATGGGCCGATCAGTTCGCGTCCATGCGCACGTGTCCCGAATGTAACGGTCAGCGGCTCAACAAAGAGGCCCTGCACTACCGCCTCGCCGGGAAAAACATTGCCGAAGTGGCCGAAATGGACATCATCGAGCTGACGCAGTGGGTCGACGGCCTCGAACGCACGCTTTCGCCCAGGCAACAGCAAATCGCCGCCGAGATACTGAAAGAAATCCGCTCGCGCCTGCGCTTCCTGCTCAACGTCGGGCTTGACTACCTCGCGCTCAACCGCGCCTCGGCCACGCTCTCCGGCGGCGAGAGCCAGCGCATCCGCCTGGCCACACAGATAGGCAGCCGCCTGGTCAACGTCCTCTACATTCTCGACGAGCCGAGCATCGGGCTGCACCAGCGAGACAACATGCGCCTGATACGCTCGCTGAAGGAACTGCGCGACCTCGGCAACTCGGTCATCGTCGTCGAACACGACCGTGAGATGATGCTCAACGCCGACTACGTTGTCGATATGGGCCCGAAGGCCGGACGGCTGGGCGGCGAAGTCGTCTTTGCCGGCACGCCCTCCGAGATGCTGAAGGCCGACACGCTCACCTCCTCCTACCTGAACGGCACGACGTCCATCGCCATCCCCGCCTCGCGACGCAAGGGCAGCGGACAGTGGCTTACGCTCAAAGGTGCACGCGGCAACAACCTGAAGCAGGTCGACGCCGCTTTCCCGCTCGGCATGTTGATATGCGTCACAGGCGTGTCCGGCAGTGGCAAATCGTCGCTGATAAACAGCACGCTGCAACCCATCCTCAGCCAGCACTTCTACCGCTCGCTCGAAGCGCCCCTGCCCTACAGCTCCATCGAAGGCATCGAGCATATCGACAAAATCGTCAGCGTCGACCAGTCGCCCATCGGCCGCTCGCCGCGCAGCAACCCCGCCACCTACACGGGCGTCTTCTCCGACATCCGCAACCTCTTCGTCGACCTTCCCGAATCGAAAATACGCGGCTACAAGCCGGGGCGGTTCTCGTTCAACGTCTCGGGCGGACGGTGCGAAACGTGCCGCGGCAACGGATACAGAAGCATCGAAATGAACTTCCTGCCCGACGTGCTCGTACCCTGCGAAGACTGCCACGGCAAGCGCTACAACCGCGAAACGCTCGAAGTGCGCTTCAAGGGCAAATCCATTGCCGATATCCTCGACCTGACCATCAACATGGCGGTAGAGCTTTTTGAAAACATCCCTTCCATATACAATAAAATAAAGGTACTGCAGGACGTCGGCCTCGGATACATCAAGCTGGGTCAGCCCTCGACGACGCTGTCGGGAGGCGAAAGCCAGCGCGTCAAACTGGCTACCGAGCTGGCAAAACGCGACACGGGGCGCACCCTCTACGTGCTCGACGAGCCTACCACAGGGCTGCACTTCGAAGACATCCGCGTGCTGCTCGGCGTACTGAACCGCCTGGTGGAAAAGGGCAATACCATCATCGTCATCGAGCACAACATGGACGTCATCAAATGTGCCGACTACATCATCGACATGGGCCCCGACGGCGGCAGGCATGGCGGCGAAATCGTCTTCGCCGGCACGCCCGAAGAAATGGCGGCGACAGCAGGCAAGCGAAGCGTCACCGCCCCTTTCGTCCTGTCTGAACTGGGAGCGGGGAAAACACAGAAAGGTTAAAAACTGAAGGTTATGGACGAAATCATTGCATACCTCATCCGTTTCCTGCTGGGCGACAGCGTCCCGCCGGACGCGGACAGCCGGATAGGCTACACGTCAGACCCGGCCGCCTTTCGCGCATACAAAACCGTAATCATCCCCTCCGGTTTTTTCGACAAAAACACATACATGACAGCCGCTTCCCTGCCCGTACCGCCACTGCAGCAAATCGACGGCGTGCCCCTGCTCTTCGGCCGTCCGCAAATCGAACGGGCCGGCGACACGCTCGTCGTGCATGCCGACCTCGTCGCCGGCGCCTTTTTCCTGCTGAGCCGCTACGAGGAAATCGTGCGGCGAGACGTGCGCGACGTCCACGGACGTTTTCCCGGGCGTGAATCGCTGCCCTGCAGGGCGGGCTTCATCGACCGCCCCGTTGTGGACGAATACGGACGGCTGCTCAGAAAATGGCTGTCACAAAGCGGTGTGCAAATATCCGAGCCGCCGCCGACCATACGGCATATCTATCTGACGCACGACGTGGATGCGCCGTTTGCATACCGTTCGTGGCTAAACATGGCACGGGGCGTCAGGGAAGGGAAAAACATCGCCCGCCTGCTTCGCACGAAGTTCGGTCCGCTGGAAAACGATCCCTACTACACGTTCCCCTGGCTGCTCGAAAAAGAGGCTTCCGTCCGGGTAGCCACGGGCGAAGACCGATGCAGCATCTACCTGTTCATGAAAGCAAAAGGAAACACACCGCAGGATAAGCCGCGTTATGACCTGCGCGACCGGGACATCCGGCAACTCCTCCGGCTGACAGCCCTGCACGGCGGCAAAACAGGCCTGCATGCCGGCTACGGGGCGGGGATAAATCCGTCGCTGATTGCAATCGAAAAAGAACGGATGGAAAAAGCCCTGGGCCGGAAGATTACAGCCAACCGTCATCATTTCCTCGCTGCACGCGAACCGGAAGACATGGCTGCGCTCGAGAAAGCCGGCATCACGGACGACTTCACGATGGGATATGCCGACGCAGCCGGATTCCGCCTGGGGACATCGCGCCCGACGCGCTGGATAAACGCCTCGAAGCGAACGCTCTCGAGCCTCGTCCTCCACCCGCTCACGGTCATGGACGGCACACTGTCCGACAGCCGGTATATGGGACTGTCCGCCGCAGAAGCGAAGGAATACTGCTTCCGCCTGATGGACGAAACGAAAAAAGCCTGCGGTGAATTCACGCTGCTATGGCACAACACGTCCGCAACCGAAGACGCAGGATATCACAGGGAATTGTATAACGACATACTGGATAAAATCGGAAAGCTATGAAAATCACCACGATTGTTGGCGCACGTCCGCAATTCATCAAGGCCGCCATGATCGGCAGAGCCATTGCGCAGCGCCACGGGCAAAACGGCAGCGCCGCAATAGAGGAACGCATCCTGCACACGGGACAGCATTACGACGCGAACATGAACGACGTGTTTTTCAGTCAGCTTGGCATCGCGCAACCCGCATGGCAACTGCAATGCGGACAGGGAAGCCATGCCGTAATGACGGCGCAGATGCTGACCGGAATCGAAGAGATATTGCTGGCGAACAGACCCGACTGTGTGCTGGTATACGGAGACACCAATTCGACGCTGGCTGGTGCGCTGGCGGCGGCAAAGCTGCATATTCCGGTCGTGCACGTGGAAGCCGGTCTGCGGAGCTTCAACCGGCAGATGCCGGAGGAAATCAACCGCGTACTGACCGACCATATGTCCGCCGTCCTTTTCTGCCCGACTTCGGCTGCCGTCGACAATCTGCGACGCGAAGGCATCTGCGAGGGCGTGTTTCACGTCGGCGACGTGATGTATGACGCGGCGCTCACTTTCGGCCGGATTGCACGGCAGCGTGCGACGATTCTTGACTCTCTGCAACTGACGCCCGGCAAATTTTACCTCTGCACGATTCACCGCGCCGAAAATACGGACGACGCCGAGCGGCTCACATCCATCATCCGCGCGCTTACGGCCATAGCCACAGCCGACTGTCCGGTCGTACTACCCCTGCATCCACGCACACGTGCGCGTCTTGAGCAATACAATCTCATGCCTCCAATCACATCCGGCACGTCCTTCCGGCTGATTGAACCGGTCGATTATCTGGATATGACGCTGCTTGAAAAAGAGGCAGTAACCATCCTGACGGATTCGGGAGGCATGCAGAAGGAGGCCTATTTCCACCGTACGCCCTGCATCACGTTACGTGACGAAACGGAATGGATCGAAACGGTAGCCTGCGGGTGGAATCAACTGGCCGGCTACCGCACGGATAACATCCTCCGCTGCCTGCATACGCCTACGCAGAAAATAGATATTCAGGAGTATGGCAAGGGAGACGCGGCGATGAAAACCGTCGACATACTGCTAAAAAAATGGAAAGATGAACATCCTGATTCTGTGTGACATGTTCCCGCCGGCGTTCGGGCCGCGAATGGGATACCTCTGCAAATACCTTAAACAAAGCGGTGTGGAGACTTCCGTGATTACGGAATATATCCCGGACGAGACGTTTGCGTTCCTGAAGGGCGATGCGGACGTCGTCTACATCCCGTTCTACGACGCCAACCGTTTTTCCGCCTGGCTGCGAATCTTCCTGCTCGACATGTTTTTCGGATACAAAAATCGCCGGATGTATCGCGAAGCGCGCCGACAAACCCGCGCGAAGCGTTACGACTTGATATTGTGCAGTTCATACCGTCTTTTTCCGCTGCCTGCCGCCTGCCGCATTGCGAAGGAGGCACACCTGCCGCTGGCAGTCGATTTGCGGGATGTGATCGAGCAGTTTTCCGGTAATGAGTATATTGCACATTCACTGCCACGTCTGGGCGGACTGGAACGTGTCGTTGCCTGGCTTTTCAAAACGATAAGCCTGCGACGGCGCAACCGCGTGCTTCGCCGGGCCGCTCACGTGACTACCATATCCCTCTGGCATGTGGAACTTCTCAAACGCTACAACCCGCACGTTTCGCTGATATACAACGGCTTCGATCCCGACATCTTCTCGCCGTCGGCTGTAAAAAGTGAACAGTTCTTCGTCACTTACACGGGGCGCCTGACCAGCACGCTGCTGCGGAATCCCGGCCTGCTGTTCGAGGCGGTCAAACTGCTTGCTGGCGAGAGCCTCATCCATCCCGACACGTTCCGCATCCGCTGGTTCACGGACGAAAAGTCGCGCCGGATCATTCAGTGTGAGGCCGCTAAATACGCCGTCGCCGACTTCATGGATTATCATGACTACGTCCCGGCAACCGAAATACCGGCGATTCTGAATGAAAGCTCCATTGTGTTGCTGCTGGCCAACAAATCAGACGACAGGGGGCCGAAAGGCATCATGACGACCAAGTTTTTCGAGGCGCTTGCGGTCGAGCGGCCAATCCTCTGCGTGCGGGGCGACGAGGGCTGTCTCGAAGAAGTGATTTGCCGCACACGGTCGGGCCTGTCGGCGCACGACGTACAGGAAACGCGACAGTTCATCGAACGGCATTATCGCCAGTGGCTCACCGATGGACGAACGACGGTAGACGTCGACCGCGCCGAAGTGGAAAAATTCTCCCGCAAGGCACAGGCCGAACAGTTTATACATGTCTTTGAACAAATACTTAATACTTAACAGAAATGGATAAATGGCTGAACGTCGTAGCGCTAAATATCCCGTGGCCGGCCAGTTACGGCGGCGTCATTGATATATACTACAAACTCAAGGCGCTGCACGACTGTAGTGTGAATATCATCCTGCACTGCTTCGAATACGAACGCGCGCGGACAGCGGAACTCGAAAAAATCTGTGCCGAAGTGCATTACTATCGCCGCCGGACGGGCGTCTCTGCGAACATCACGCGGCTGCCCTACAACGTCTACGGCCGCAAGGACAAAAGGCTGATCGACAACCTGCTGAAAAACAACCATCCGATTCTGTTCGAAGGGCTTCATACATGCTATTACCTGAGCGACAGGCGGCTGAAAAACCGTTTCAAAATCTTTCGCGAGTGCAACATCGAGCACGATTATTACCGCGCCATCGGGCAGGCGGAGAGAAATTTGCTGAAAAAATGCTTTTATTACATTGAAGCCATGCGTTTTGAACGGTTTCAGAAAAACGCGGTACATGCCGACCTGATGATTGCCGTCTCGACGACCGACCGCGATTACCTGCGGAGCGTCTTCCCACACAGCCACGTGGAGTTCGTGCCCTGTTTTCACGGAAACACGCAGATCACCGCCACGGCGGGGCAGTCGGACTTCATGCTGTACCACGGCAAACTGTCCGTCAAGGAAAATGAAAAAGCGGCCATCTACCTGATAAAAAACGTATTCAGCAAGATGTCCTGCCGCTGCATCATTGCCGGAATGGAGCCGCCCGCCGCCCTGCTGAAAGCGGCCAGGCCGTATCCTCACATCACCGTTGAGGCGAACCCCTCCACCGAACGGCTCGGCACCCTCATCCGCGAAGCACAAATCAACACACTCGTGACTTTTCAGGGTACGGGGCTTAAACTGAAGCTATTGAACAGCCTGTTTGCCGGACGCTACACCGTCGTCAATCCACTCATGCTGGCGGGCAGCGGTCTCGACGCGCTCTGCTTCTCCGTTGACACACCCGCCGAGATGGTGCGCGTCTGCCGCGAACTGATGCAAAAGCCTTTCACGGCCGACTGCCTCCAGGCGCGCCGCGCGCTGCTGTTTCCGACTTTCTCCGATGCGCATCAAGGCAGGCGGCTGATGGAAATGATTTGGGGAAATATATAAATTTGATATTCGTCACAAAGGTAGCCGTCTGCCTTCTACGGTTCCCGAAGCAGATTATGCACCTGAACCGTGCGGTTGTAAACGGAGATGGAATTTCCCGGGATATCCCGACCGGGGGTTGAACGTCTGCGGCGTTCAGTCACGGACGGAGAATATCTTCTATTGATATATAAACCCTCACAGGCTATTCTTATTACGAACTCAGGCAACGTGCAAACGATGCACAGCTCCCGGATGAAACAACACGTCAATAAGCGAACAGGACAGACCGAAAACCTTCTCCTCCACATGTCCCGCCGGCAGCCACACAAGCACTTCCGGCATCTTCTCTTATTAGCCTTTCCGGCAGGTAAATAGCATAAGAAAAATAAGGAGAAACGGGTAAAAAACCACATGAAACAATTTCTGTTTAATATTAAATAACTAATATTTCAC
>JAIRZY010000065.1 GCA_031266995.1 Tannerella sp. | reverse complement strand
ACACTTTTTGGCAAGAATGAGAAGGAAGACAAAATGTTATTCAAAGAAAGTAGAAATGTTGACCTTGTCCATCCTTTTACTAATACACCATCGAAATAAAACTTTAGCTATATTTCATTGGCAAAGCCAAATCAACAAATAAAACGAACAGTAACCTGTCAATTTTTTTCAGGACGTGACAGGTTCCCCATATAATTCATAATTCCTCCCGCGTCTCATTTTCACATTCCCCTCCAAATCTTCATCTCCGAATCCCCGATTTTGAAATTACTTTCCTATCTTTGCGCCACTGTCCGGGCGCCGGTGGCCGCAAAAATCATGCCGGCGGCCGGTCGCAGGTTTCTTTTTTGACAGGACGGGGCCGGAGAGAACGGCTTTTTGTTTCCGACTATTCATCAATAAAATTATTATAACATGAAGAAAAACAGTTTTATTTTCACGCTCGCCGCGCTTGCGGCCTGCATCGCGGTCGCAAGGGCGCAGAATTATACGACGCCCTTCGCTCCGCTCAATCTGCTTCCCGAACGCGTCTACGACCTCATCGTCGGCGAGTCGTCCGGCGAACAGGCCTACTATCACGTCATGGAACTAGCGCCCTACGAGATGAACCGCACGGCGGACGAGTATCGCGGCGAGCTGCACGAGACGAAATACGTCTCCGCCCGCCTGCGCGAGTATGGTCTGCCCCACGCCGAGGTCGAACGCATCGGCCGCTCGTCGACGTGGGACGGCGTGAGCGCCTCGCTGTGGGAAACCGGCCCGCGGACGGCCAAGATTGCCGACTATGCCGACCTGGCCGCCACACTGGCGCAGGGCAGCGCCAGCGCCAGCGTCGAGGCGCAGCTCGCGTGGATCGGCCGCGGCACGGCGCGCGAGATCGCCGAAGCGGGCGTGAGGGGTAAAATAGCCGTCACCGAGGCCGCCGGCGCGCGCGTGCAGACCGACCTGATTGAGGCCGGGGCCGTCGGCATCATCTCCTTCTATTCGCCGCGGCCGCTCGTCGACCCCCTGCAGGTGCCAAACGCTGCCATTCGCGCAGGCACGCCTCTCTTCTGCTTCAACCTGCCGCCACGCGACGGACACGTACTGCGCGACCGCCTGCTGGCCGGCGAAGCGATCACGGTGCGGGCGCGCGTCGAAACGACGGAGGTGGAGGTGGACAATCAGATCCCCACCTGCCTCATCCCGGGCACCGACCCGGAGGCGGGCGAAATCATCATCACCGCTCACCTCTTCGAAGGCTACGTCAAGCTCGGCGCCAACGACAACAATTCGGGCGCCGCGGCGATCCTCGACATGGCGCGCACGCTGAACCGCCTCATCTCGACGGGCGCCATCCCCGCCCCGCGGCGCGGCATACGCTTCCTGTGGATTCCCGAAATTTCGGGCACCGCGGCGTGGGCCGGACGCCATCCCGACGCCGTCGCACGTGCGCTCTGCTGCCTCAATCTCGACATGGTCGGGCTGTGGCTCAGCCGCAGCGAAAGCCTCTTCTGCCTGCAGCGCACCACCATGGGCAATCCGCACTACGTGAACGACGTGGCCGAGTCCTTCTTTCACTACGTCGGTGCCACCAACAAGCAGTTCCTCGCCACCGGCGCCGGTCGCCCCGAAGCGCTCAAGCCCGTCTTCAGCGCCACCGGGTCGCACGACCCCTTCTACTATGCCATCTCGGCACACTACGGGTCGTCCGACCACGAGGTGTTCAACGACTTCGGCGTCGGGTTGCCCTCGCTCATGCTCATCACCTGGCCCGACAATTACTATCACACGTCGGGCGACCGCCCCTCGATCCTCGACCCGACGCAGCTCCGTCGCGCCACCGTCATCGCCGCCTCGGCAGCCTACCTCGTCGCTTCGGCCGGCGAAAATGAAGCGCTCGCGATCGCTGCCGACGTCGCCGCCAACGCCGCCCGGCGCATCGCCCTCGCACGCCAGCGCGCTGCCACAGACATAAGCGGCGCAGCGGCCGACCGCCTGCAGGACGTCTTCAAACGCGCCGTCTTCGACCTCGACGCCTGCGCGATACACGAACGCGCCACGCTCGCCTCGACCCTCGAACTGGCGGCCGGCGGCACGGCGCTGAAAAAATATGTCGACACGCAGTCCGCCGACATCACGAACACCCACCGGCTCGCCGTAAAAAGCCTCGAAGACCTGGCCCGTGCCCGTGGCGAAGCGCTCCGCACACCCGTCAGGCCCCTCGCGCTGACGGCCGACGAGCAGGCTGCCGCAAAAATCTATCCCAAAGCGACGGCCCTCGCCTCCGAAACCGGCAGCGGGGCGCTCCGCACGATTCCGGGCGAAACGTTCGTCCGCCACGGCATCGCGCCTCCCGCCTTCGGACGCGGCGCTGCGCCGGCAGCCGCATCCGGAGCGCCCGCAGGCGTAACGGTCGTCAACGGCGCCGAAATAGCCCGCCTCGCAGCATCCGGACGCAACAGCATTCTGGACATAAAGAAGATGCTCGACGCTCAGTTCCCGAACGCCGAGAGCCTTGCCGACGTCACCCGCTATCTCGAAATGCTCAGAGACGCGAAATTCGTCACCTTCTAACGAAACGTTCATGATTTAAACATAACACAATATTATCTTATGAAACATTTCAAAAACATCCTCCTCATCCTCGCCCTCACCCTCGCGGGACATGCCTTTCCAAGCGCCCAGACGCCCGCGGCCGGCGGCGACGCGGAATATATCCGCACGCACTATACGAAGATCGAACGCATGATACCCATGCGCGACGGCGTCAAGCTCTTCACCGCCATCTACGTCCCGAACGACAGGAGCGAAGCCTGCCCCATCCTCCTCAGCCGCACGCCCTACACCGTCAGCCCCTACGGCGAAGACCGGTATCGCGCCTCGCTCGGCCCCTCCGCCGCCTTTGCCCGCGAAGGCTACATCTTCGCCTATCAGGACATACGGGGGCGCTGGATGTCGGAAGGCGAATTTGTCGACGACCGCCCCTACATCCCCGACAAGAAGAGCCGCACCGACGTCGACGAAAGCAGCGACACGTATGACACCATCGAATGGCTCGTGAAAAACATCGAAGGCAACAACGGCCGCGTCGGCATCTACGGCATCTCCTATCCCGGCTTCTACGCCACGTGCGGCCTCCTCGACAGCCATCCCGCCCTCAAGGCCGCCTCGCCGCAGGCGCCCGTCACCGACCTCTTCGTCGGCGACGACACGTTCCACAACGGCGCCTTCTTCCTCCTCGGAAACTTCGCCTTCTATGCCACCTTCGGACAGGTTCGCCCCGCCCCCACCAGCCAGCCTTACTACGCCCCCGTCCGCTTCGGCACCGAAGACGCCTACCGCTTCTTCCTCGAAAACACCTACGCCGACCTGAAGGAGAAATACCTCCACGACCTCGTCCCGATCTGGGACGAAATGACGGAACACGACACCTACGACGCCTTCTGGCAGAGCCGCACGCCCCTGCCTCACCTCCGCAGCGTCAAGCCGGCCGTGCTGACCGTCGGCGGATGGTATGACGCCGAAGACCTCTACGGCCCGCTCAAGACATACGCCACCATCCGCAAAAACAGCCCCGACACGCGCAACCACCTCGTGATGGGACCCTGGCCCCACGGCGGATGGTCGCGCGGCAACGGCGACGCCTTCGGGAACGTACGCTTCGACTCGAACACGTCCGAATACTACCGCGACCGCATCGAGCTGCCCTTCTTCAACCGCCACCTCAAGGGCGTCGACGGGGCCGACATACCCGCCGTCTCCGTCTTCGTCACCGGCAGCAACCGCTGGCACACGGGCGACACGTGGCCCCCCGCCGGCGCGCAGGAAGCCTTCCTCTACCTCGGCGCCGACGGTAGCCTCTCGTTCGACGCCGCGCCCGAAGCGAAAGGCGCCGCAGACGAATACGTCAGCGACCCCGCCCGCCCGGTGCCCTACACCCAGGCCACCGCCATGCGCCCCGTGCGCGAATACATGATCGAAGACCAGCGCTTCGCCGCCTCGCGCCCCGACGTCATGGTCTACCGCACGCCCGTGCTCGAGGAAGACGTCACGCTCTCAGGCCCGCTCGCCGTCGAGCTGTTCGTATCCACCACCGGCACCGACGCCGACTTCGCGGTGAAGCTCATCGACGTCTATCCCGACACGACCGCCAGCCACCCCGACACGCCCCCCGGCGTACGCCTGAGCGCATTCCAGCAACTGGTGCGGGGCGACATCATCAGGGCCAAATTCCGGAACAGCCTCGAACGCCCCGAACCGCTGACGTCCGGCGAAGTGACGAAAGTGCCGTTCGAGCTGCGGGACATCGCCCACACCTTCAGGAAGGGACACCGCATCATGGTGCAGGTGCAAAGTTCATGGTTCCCGCTCGTCGACCGGAATCCGCAGCAGTTCATGGACGTCTTCAAAGCCTCCGCCGCCGACTATCGCAAGGCGACGCACCGCATCTATCTCGACGGCCGGCAGCAGTCGAGGATCGGTGTAAAGAGGCTGACGATTCATGAATGATTCAAGATTTAAGATTCAACATTCAAAAGAAGATTTATATTTAAACACGGAGGACACGGAGAACACAACAGGTGCGCCCGTAGAGACGCGATGCATCGCGTCTCTACCCCAGGCGGCGCTCCGCTCCGTGTTCTCCGTGTCTCCGTGTTTAAATATAAATGATTCATTCCCGAACCAGCTCTTTCAGCAGCCATTCGGTGATGAAGGCGCTCTGTTCGGGAAACGTCCAGTGCCCCGTTGTGAGATAGAGCTTCAGTTCCTTGGGGCCGGGGATGACATTGTAGGCGGCATACATCGAGGTCGGCGGGCATGTCACGTCGTTATATCCCCATGTGTACAGCCCTTTCACGCTGACGCGGCGCGCGAAGTTGACCACGTCGAAGTAAGCCAGCGTCTCCACCTCGTTCGCGACGGGGCGTGCCGTACGGAAATAGTGCGGCCATCCGCCGGCGCGTCCGTTCAGGTATCCGGCATAGTCGCACAGGGCGGGATGGACGGCGGCCAGGCATTTGACGCGCGGATCGAGCGCGGCCGTCACGATGGAGAGCGCGCCGCCCTGACTGCCGCCCGTCACGGCGAGCGTCGAACCGTCGAACTCCGCCAGCCCGAAGATGAAATCCGCGGCGCGGACGCAGCCCACGTAGACCCGCCTGTAGTAATGCGTCTCGCGGTTGTTGCGGTTCATGGAGTGATAGCCGCTCAGGGCGCCCATGCTCAGGTTGGCATACACGTCCTGCGGCATCGTGACCGGGATGCCGTGAATGCCGATCTGGAGCGAGATGACGCCGTCGCCATACTCGGCCCCGGCGTAGGGACGGATGCCGGCGCCCGGCACGTTCAGGATGGCAGGATAGCGCCCGGGCCGGTTCGGGACGCGCAGGATGCCGTAGATGCGCGAACCCGGCTTTTCATTCTGGAAACTGACTTCATACACGTTCGCGCCCGAAGTGCACCGTTCGGGCAGCAGCCGCATCCGCGGATCGAGCGCCACGCGGCGCGCGTCGGCCAGCGCCCGTGTCCAGAACGAGTCGAAGTCGGCCGGGTCGGCCGTCGCCGGGCGTATCAGCGCCTCGTCGCAGGCCACCGTCGCCATCCCCTCGTATTCCTGCCCCTCGACCCGCGCCACGACGCGGCAGCGGAGGAATCCCGCCTCCGCCATCGAGGCCTTCAGCGTGATCCGGCCGTCCTTCAGCACGACGCCCTGCTTCCTGACGGAGGGGAAAAACTCCGGCCCCGTCTCGTAATCGACCGTCACGTTCTTCAGCAGATTGCCGTCCCTGAAAACCTGCACGCTGAAAACGGCCTCCTCCTTCGCCCCGTAGCGCCAGTCCTCGTGATCGGGCGAAACGATCACGCTCACCTGCCTTTGCGCAGGCTGCGCGTTCACATGCGTTGCCACGCCCGCGAGGGGCAGCAACAGCCAAAATAACAGAAAATAATTCTTCATCTGATTTGTGTTTTTAATATGACGGCGCAAAAATACGGTTTTATTTCCTCTCTTCATTCAGTAATTATGCCGGATTAATTATGAATCATGAATTATGGTTACATATTATAGATGCAAGTCTCCCGCCAGCGACGGCAGGGTTGCATATTGTATATGCAAGTCTCTCGCCAGCGACGGCAGGGTTGCATATTGTATATGCAAGTCTCTCGCCAGCGACGACAGGGTTGCATATTGTATATGCAAGTCTCCCGTCAGCGACGGCAGGGTTGCATATTATATATGCAAGTCTCCCGTCAGCGACGACAGGGTTGCATATTGTATAGGCAAGTCTCCCGGAGCGGCTGGCGGGGTTGCCTGTTGCATAGGCAAGTCTCCCGGCCCGGCCGGCAAGGTTGCCTGTTGTACAGGCAAGTCTCCCGGAGCGGGCAGCGGGGTCAACTCAAGGATTGACGCCGGGAGACGCCGAAGGTGTCTAATATGGATAACCCCGTGCAAGCGCAGCGCAGCTCGGGGCAGGAACGGCACTCTCCTTCTCGAACTGCGTCAGCAGTTCAACTGCTGCGCAGTAGGGCCGCGATGCATCGCGGCTCTACCCCGGGCTGCGCTGCGCTTGCACGGGGTTATCCTTCTTAGACGCCTTCCGGCGTCCGGTTTTCCGATGGACATGTTGGGATAATTCTTCCTTCCGAAGAATCATTCATATTCACAGCGTCTCGAACCTGTATCCCTGCTCCAGCAGCCATTCGATGGACTGGGGCAGGGCGACGGTCATGCGTTCGAGGGCTTTCAGGGAGTCGTGGAAGACGATGATGGAGCCGTTGCGCGTGTATTTGCGGACGACGTTGAAGACGCCACGCGCCGTCATGTGCGGACTGTAGTCGCGGGTGACCACGTCCCACATGATGACCCTGTAGCGCTTCCGCAGGCGGTAGAGCTGCGGCAGGCGCATGTGTCCGTGCGGAGGGCGAAACAGGTCGCTGCGAATCAGCTCTGCCGCCCTGTCCACGTTTGCCACGTAGTTTGCGGAACGGAAATGCGTCCCCCGGATGTGATTGAAGGTGTGATTGCCCACCGTGTGTCCGCGCTCCGTCAGCATGTCGAAGACGGCGGGATGTTTGCGGACATTGTCGCCGACGCAGAAGAACGTCGCCCGTACGCCGTACGCGTCCAGCACGTCGAGCACCCGGGGCGTCACTTCGGGCACCGGCCCGTCGTCGAACGTCAGGTATACACACTTGTCTGCCTGCGGGAGCCTCCACACGGCGCCCGTAAAAATCGCCCTGTACAGCCAGGGCGGCTGTTCGATCAGCATGGATATCTTTCCCGTTAATTTTCGGGCGCGGGCTGCTGCTGCCTCATGTAGGCCATCCGGTAGTTGTTATATTCGTCGCGATAGGCCTGCCCGAAGTCGGGATTGCCGTTCATGCCGACGGCAAACACGTTCTGCATCACGGCCAGGTTATACTGCAGCTCGTTCTGCACGCGCGGCATCATGCGGTTGCTGAAGCGCGAGAGCCAGCGGACGGTGCACATGGAGCTGTTTGCAATGCCGTTGAGTATCTGTTCGCCCTTTTCGCGTTCGCCGAGCGTCAGGTAGAGTTCGGCGAGCATGAAGGCGCTGTAGTCGTAGGGCACGTTTTCGGGCGGCAGCACCTGCATGGCCCTGTCGAGCACGGCGAGCGCCTTTTCGTTCTGGCCTTCCTGCACGAGGGCGGAAGCCAGCTCGCCGAAGAGCGTCACGCGGTAGCCCTTGCAGAGGCGCATCACGTTTTCGTCGAGATAGACGCCGGGGCTGTCGACGCCTCCCCAGCGGAACTTGTTCATCACGTTGTCGTACATCTTTTCCGTGTCGACCGGGCGCCCGCCCTGTCCGCGTCCGTTGACGGGCGTGATGCGGTACGTGAGGCCCGTCTTCTGGAAGTAGGGATCGAGGTGGACGAACTGTCCGGATTCGACCGTGATGGCGTAATACATCGGCCGCTCCCAGTTGTTCGTGTGCAGCATGTCGAGTATCGTCAGCGCTTCCTTGCCGATGCTCGTTTTGTCGCTCAGGTCGATGACCATTTCCTTCAGCAGGCGCGCCGAGTCGGCCGGACTGATGGCGTGATGGCGCATCACGGCGGCGGAGTCTACCGCATACACGATTTTGTTCGACGGTATATAGTCGATCTCGACGGGGTATCCGGGGATGCGCTTGTATTTCGGGTCGTCGCTCCGTACGAAGGTGAGGGCGGTTCCGAGGTCGACGCGCTCGACGCGGTTCAGGAGCATGGCGTGGTCGCGCGTGCCCTGTATATACTGGTCGCGCGTCCAGGTGATGGGCAGCGGGGCGGAGTTGTAGGCCTGCCGCTTCATCTGGTCGATATACCAGTCGGTCTGCAGGTAGCTGGTGTTGCACACGCGCACGTCGGTGCGTATGCCTTCTACTTCCTGGGCGTACCAGAGGGGGAAGGTGTCATTGTCGCCGTTGGTAAAGATGATGGCGTTCGGCTCGCACGACTCGAGGTAGTTGGCGCCGAAGTCGCGCGCCATGTAGCGTTTCGAGCGGTCGTGGTCGTCCCAGTTCTGCGAAGCCATCTGCGCGGGGACGGCCAGGCACGCGAGCGAGGCGGTGGCGGCGGCGGCGACGGCCGGTATTTTCCCGTATTTCTCGAGCAGGCGCGCGATGCCTGCCACGCCGAACCCGATCCAGATGCAGTAGGCATAGAACGATCCGGCATACGCATAGTCGCGTTCGCGCGGCTGGTAGGGCGTCTGGTTCAGGTACAGCACGATGGCGATTCCCGTCATGAAGAAGAGGGCGAAGGTGATCCAGAAGCTCTGAAGCCCTTTCCGTCCGCTCACGATCTGATAGCCGATGCCCAGCAGTCCGAGCAGGAGGGGCAGCATGTAGTAGGCGTTGTGCGCCTTGTTCTGCTCGATGCCGTACGCCATTTCGTCCTGCGGGCCAAGCCGCAGCGCGTCGAGGAAGCGGATGCCGGTGATATAGTTGCCGTTCAGCAGGTCTTCGTCGTTACCCTGCACGTCGTTCTGCCGTCCGGAGAAGTTCCACATGAAATAGCGCCAGTACATGTAGTTCAACTGGTAGCTGAGGAAGAAGCGTATGTTTTCGATAAACGTGGGCTTGACCACGCTGACGGTCTCGCCCATCTGCCGGAATCTGACCGTCTGCCCCTTGAAGCCGCTCCAGCTCTTGTAGGCTTCGAGGTGGCGCGGATCGCCGCTGTACATGCGGGGAAAGAGCATCATCGTCTCGTCGACATACTGGTAGTCGGGGATCGTGGTAGACACGTAGTAGTGATCCTTTTCCTTTTCATCCTTCTTGATGACGCGGCTCCATATCCTGACGCCGCCGTTGTCGACGGGCGTCCCGTCGCTGTTGCGTTTTATCTGCGACACGAACGTCTGTCCGTAGAACAGGGGCGTGCTGCCATACTGCTCGCGCGCCAGGTAGGTGCGGAGGGTGAAGATGTCGCTCGGCTGGTTCTGGTTCATCGGCGTGTCGGCCGTCGAGCGGATCAGTATCAGCGCGTATGACGAATAGCCGACCACGATGACCATCATCGACACGAGGATGGTGTTCAGCACCCTCATGTTGAATTTCCTGTAGACGAACATGAAGACGGTCAGCGCCAGAATGAGCAGGATGCCCAGCCCGTATCCGTTGCCGATAAAGGGAATGCCCGTCAGGACGATGGAGAGGATGAACGACAGTTTCATGCGCAGGGGGTGGACGTGCTCGCGCATCGTCTCGAGGATGGCCCAGAGGAGCGTGCCGGCAAGCGCGGCGACGTAGATGAAGACGCCCGTATTGTAGGGCGCGCCGAGGATGTTTACGAACAGCAGTTCGAACAGTCCGCAGACTTCGACAAGCCCCTGTATGATGCCATACATCATCACCGCCACGATGACGAACGAGACGCCGAGGGCGATCAGCATGCCCTTCGTCGTGGGATTCGGAAATTTCTTGTAGTAATAGACCAGCACGATGGCGGGGATGCAGAGCAGGTTCAGCAGGTGGATGCCGATGCTCAGGCCCATGAAATAGGCGATCAGCACGATCCAGCGGTCGGCATGGGGGCGGTCGGCCACCTCTTCCCACTTCAGGATAAGCCAGAAAACGACGGCCGTAAACAGCGACGAGTAGGCATAGACTTCGCCCTCGACGGCGCTGAACCAGAAGGTGTCGCTAAACGTGTAAGCCAGCGCGCCCACCGCGCCGCAGCCCATGATGACGGCCGTGCGCGTGAGGTTCAGCTCCCTCTCGCCGTCTTTCAGCACGATGCGCCGCGCAAGATGCGTGATGCTCCAGAAGAGGAACAGGATGGTGAGCGCGCTGAAGAGCGCCGACATGCTGTTGACCATCCCCGCCACCGCGCCCGGGTCGGAGGCAAGCTGCGTAAACAGGTTGCCCGTCAGCATGAAGAACGGCGCGCCCGGCGGATGACCCACTTCCAGTTTATAGGCCGAGGTGATAAACTCGCCGCAGTCCCAGAAGCTGGCCGTCGGCTCAATCGTCATCAGATACGTAACGGATGCGATCGCAAAAACGACCCATCCCAGTACGTTGTTAATAAGTTTATATCGTTTCATCTTTACAGAAATAATTTTCTCGTCTTTCCTTAAACGGCACAAAGGTAGCAAAACCTGCCAATATAACGGGGATAATATGATATTATTGTAAAGGAAAGGGGGCTTCGGGGAATGGAGAATGGAGAGTTGAGAATGGAGAATTATTCGTGGCTCTCTGCGAAATAAAAGCGTCGGAAAGTTCGCCGACGCCGTCGGGAAGAAATCTGCGCATGGCAAAAGTCCGCTCACGCCGTGAGGAAGAAATCTGACCACGTCAGAAAGTCCGCTCACGCCGTGAGGAAGAAATCTGACCATGTCAGAAAGTTCGCTCACGCCGTGAGGAAGAAATCTGACCATGTCAAAAGTCCGCTCGCGGTGCGAGGAAGAAATCTGACCATGTCAGAAAGTTCGCCGACGCCGTCGGGAAGAAATCCGGGGCGCCGGAAAGCTCGCTCGCAGCGCGAGGAGGAAATCCGAAGCCCCGGAAATTTTGAATCTTAAATCTTGAATTATTCCCCCGACGGAGGCGGTTCGCCGGCGCCCCACGCGCGGTTTGGCGTGTTGCCCATGACGAGCGTCAGCTTTCCGCCGTCGCGGATGTCGTCATGGCTGAACCAGGGCTTGTTCCACGGCGTGCCGTTGAGCGTGGCGGACTGTATGTATTTGTTGTCGGGCGAGGCGTTTGCGGCTTCGATTTCGAAAACGGCGCCGCCGTCAAGCTCCATCCTGACGCGGCGGAAGACGGGGCTGCCGATGTTGTATGTCGGCGAGCCGGGGGTGACGGGATAGAATCCGGCCTGGCTGAAGACGACAAACGCCGTCATGCCGCCGCCGTCCTCGTCGCCGGGGACGCCCATCAGGTCGTTGCGAAACCACTGTTCGAGCAGGTTGCGGATGCGCTTCTGCGTCCGCCACGGCTGTCCGGCGTAGTTGTAGAGGTAAGGGATGTGGAGCGACGGCTCGTTGGCCATCGAAAACATGCCGACGTTTCCCGTATGATCGGGCAGGATGTTGTAGAACTCCCATCGCGACATGCCGTAGGGCGTGTTGTACATGTCTTCGAGCGCGTCGGTGAACGCGCCGTTCCCGCCGAGCAGGTCGACGAGGCCGGCGATGTTGTGCGGCACGTCCCAGCGGTAGACGTATCCGTTGTTTTCGTCATAGTAGTCGCGCGCGCCCGGCCCGCCCGACGTGCGGTAGTCGAAGTCGGGAATGAAGTTGCCGTCGCGGTCCTTCGGGTGGAAGAAGCCGGTCGCCGGATTGAACAGGTTGCGGAAGTTGTGCGAGCGGTCGAGGAAGAGCGCGGCGTCGTCCGCCTTTCCCAGCGCCCGGGCCAGGAGGGAGAGGCACCAGTGGTCGTACGACGTGCCGAGCGTGACGGCGACGGGCTGCCGCTTTTCCCACGGATGGACGCCGCGCACCGTCTCCGCCTCGCCGGGTTTGAGGGCGGGGAAATATCCGTTCGCCTTGTAGAAATCGTCCAGCTCGCCGGCGGGAATGTCCGACCAGGGGATGAGCGAACGGTCTTCGAGTGCGCCCCGGCAGGCCTCGTAAGCCTTCTCGAGGTCGAAATCGCGCAGGCCCTTGGCGTATGCGTCCGCTATCATGGCCACGCCGTGGTTGGAGTTCATGCTGCGCGAGTCGCCCCCTACGCCCGGAAACGTCGGCATCCATCGCGTGGGCGACTGCCCGGCCATGAGGATGTAGGAGCGGATGACGTCGCTCTCCGTCGCGCGGTCAATCAGCAGGCGGAGCGGATGCGCCGCGCGGTACGTGTCCCATATCCAGTCGTCGGTATAGAACGGATGGCCTTCGTCGTCATGCACCCGGTTGTCGAAGCCGCTGTAGTAGCGGCCGTCCTCGCTGATCATGACGGGGCGCTCGTATACGCGATAGAGCGAGGTGTAGAAGACCGTCTTCTCGTTCTCCGTCCCGCCCTCGACGCTGATTTTGCCGAGCGCGGCGTTCCATATCCGGCGTCCTTCGGCGGCGACCGCGTCGACGGCGTATCCCTCGATTTCGCTCTCGAGGTTCTTCTTCGCCTGCTCGACGCTGATGAACGACACGCCGTAGCGCATCCCCAGCACGGCCGTGCCGGCGGGATACGACAGGGCGAGCGTCTCGCCCGTGGCCGGGAGCGCCTGCTCCGGCGCGACGCTCGTCTCGGCATGGAAGTATACCTTCGCCTCTCCGCCGGCGGGCTGGAAGCCGCTGACGGTGTTCCCCTCCGCCTTCAGCTCGCCCCGGCGGCTGCTGAACGTCAGGCTCGGCGCGGCGCCCGGCGGAAAGGTCAGGCTGTAGACGGCGCTGCGGTGCGAGGGCGCATAGTCGACGCTCACATCCAGCTCGTCGAGATACACGCCGTAGCGGTAGGGCGTCAGTTTCTCGCGGTCGTAGCCGAGCGATGCGCCCGAAGAGCGGCCGGACGCCGCGCTGCCCCGATCCGTGCCGGGCGCGAAGCTGAGCGCCGACGCGCTGCGGTGGCGCGTCACGATCAGCGGCAGCCCGTTCAGGCGGTTTCCGGCAAAATCCGTGCGGAGGGGGAAGACGCGCATCATGCTGTTGGGGAGATACACGGTAGGATACGTCGGTACCAGCATGTGGCTGATGTTCCCGATGTAGGGGTTCACATAGTCGACCGGCTCGCGACCGGTCGCGCCGTCGCGCGAGCACGACGCCGTCAGGCACGCCGCCGCCACTGCGAGGGCGAAAAAAAGCTGTTTTGTTCTCATCTGTATAAATATTTTGGGGTTCATGTATCATTCAGGTTCGCCTCATCGCCTGTCGCGAAAGAAGGCGCGCATCGCTTCGGCACATTCGTCTTCGAGGACGCCCGTCCTGACGAGCGTTTTGGGATGCAGGGCGCGAGCGGCATGGAGGCTGTATCCCCGCTTCGCGTCCGGCGCGCCGTAGACGAGCGTGCCGATCTGCGCCCAGGCGATGGCGCCGGCACACATGAGGCACGGCTCGACGGTCACGTAGAGCGCGCAGCCGGCAAGGTATTTCGCCCCCATCACGCCTGCCGCCGCCGTGATGGCGAGCATCTCGGCGTGCGCCGTCGGGTCGTTCAGCCGTTCGGTCTGGTTGTGGGCGCGGGCTATAATGCGGTCGCTGCACGTCACCACCGCGCCGACGGGCACCTCGCCCGCCTGCGCCGCCGCACGCGCTTCGGCGAGCGCCTGCCTCATGAAATATTCGTCCGTAAACGGGATTGTCGCCTTCATGCCGGTCTGCCGCCGTTCAGCGCCTCATTTCGTTTTCGTTAAACAGCGTCGGGTAGTCATCTTCCATCACTTTGACAACGTGCGTGAGGATAATTTTCCGGTACCAGTTCGAGCGGTTGGTAATCTTGTATCGCGACAGATGCCGCACCACTGCCTGATATTCTTCGTCGTTCATCAGAAAGCTCACGCGATGCGCACGTGTGCTTTTCGACTGGGGGATTGTCTTTTGTTGCTTCTTCATGCGAAAATTTTGCGGACAAATATATAAATTTATTCCCGACAGGCGAAGCGGATTCATGCATTTGTGCAAAAAACCGTACATTTGCTGCAAATTATAAAAGAAATGACAGAACGTAACATCACGGGGAAAACGGGCGAGGAGGCGGCCTGTTCGTATCTTAAAGCCGGTAAATACAGGATTTTGCACACCAACTGGCGCTTCCGGCGCTACGAGCTGGACATTGTCGCGGAGAGCGATGACGCGCTCGTCGTCGTGGAGGTAAAGACGCGCTCGGCAAACTACCTCGTCGCTCCCGAAGAGGCCATCGACCGGACAAAAATCAAACGCATCGCCTGCGCTGCGGAGGCCTACCAGTTACACTTCGGGATAGATTTGCCCATCCGTTTCGACGTCATCTGCCTGATCAGGACGGAGAGTGCATACGTGGTCGAAAGCCACATCGAGGATGCCTTTTATGCTCCCGTAAACTGTATCATGCGCCGCCCGGGGCGTTAACGTTGAATCGCCGCGTCTCCGAATCCCCCATTTTAAATCACGCACCGCATGAACGTCGAAGAAGTAAGATATTTCTGCCTGAGCCTGAGAAACACGACCGAATCATTCCCGTTCGACGACGTGTCGCTGGTGTTCAAGGTCGAAAACCGGATGTACCTGCTTGTCCCGCTGGACGCCGCAGAGCCTTCCGTCTCGCTGAAGT
Source organism: Tannerella sp. (assembly GCA_031266995.1). Classification (GTDB taxonomy): domain Bacteria; phylum Bacteroidota; class Bacteroidia; order Bacteroidales; family Tannerellaceae; genus Tannerella. The sequence continues at coordinate 2,087 of JAIRZY010000065.1, read as the reverse complement.
GCGACCCGGAAAAGGCCGAAGCGCTGCGCGCGCGCTACGCGGCCGTCGAACCGGCTTATCATTTTAATAAAAAATACTGGAACACGCTCTATCTCGAACGCGACATGACGGGCGACGACATCAGGCGATGGATAGAACATTCGTACCGCGAAGTCATCCGCAAACTGCCCGGAGCAGTCCGCGCGCAGTATGACAAATAAATGAATCCGTGAATAAACGTATGATGCATGACGGGAGGCGTCTTCCGGAGGTGATCCACCTGACGGAAACGGAGTCTACCAGCCGCTATCTGGAGCAGCGGGCGGACGAAGGCGGGGTGGCGGACGGGACGCTCGTCGTCGCCGATTTCCAGACCGCAGGGCGCGGACAGGCGGGCAACTGCTGGGAATCGGAGGCGGGAAGGAATCTTACGTTCAGTCTGCTTTTTTATCCCGTCGACCTGCCGGCCGGCATGTCGTTCCGGCTCGTCGAACTGGCGGCGCTGAGCGTCAAATATCTGCTGGACGCTTACGTGCGGGACGTGACGGTCAAGTGGCCGAACGACATCTACTGGCATGACAGGAAGATTTGCGGCATTCTGATAGAAAACGTGCTGTCGGGAAGCCTGATTGCCCGCTCCGTCGTCGGCATCGGGATAAACGTGAATCAGGAAACGTTTCGTTCCGATGCGCCCGCGCCCGTTTCCCTCCGGCAGATTACCGGCCGCGAGCACGACCGGGCGGCGCTGCTGGAGCAGTTTCGCGCAGTGTTTCACCGCCTGCGCCTTCGGTTCGACGCCGGTACACATGCGGACGACATGCACCGCGAATATATGTCGGCGCTCTACCGTCGCGAGGGATACTTCGCGTTTCGCGACGGGCAGGGATGCTTTGAGGCGCGCATACACGGCGTCGAGCCGTCCGGCCACCTGGTGCTCGAGCGGAAAGACGGCACACGGTCGCGCTACCGCTTCAAGGAGGTTGCATACATGTGACATAATTTTAATATATTTGCACGAAAAACGAACGGATATGAACAGATACAGACGTATACTTTTAAAGTTGAGCGGCGAATCGCTCGCGGGCAGCCGGCATCAAGGCATAGACGGGGCGCGGCTGCACGAATATGCGGCGCAGATCGGCGAAATCGCCGGGATGGGCGTCGAGACGGGAATCGTCGTCGGCGGAGGGAACATCTTCCGCGGGTTGAGCGGGGTGGCCGGCGGCTTCGACCGCGTCGGAGGCGATCAGATGGGCATGCTGGCGACGGTCATCAACAGCCTGGCGCTCGACTCGGCGCTGAGGGCGGCGGGCGTGAAGTCGACCGTGCTGACGGCCACCCGCATGGAGCCAGTGGGCGAGTACTACAGCGCGCGGCGCGCCGTGGAACTGATGGAGCGGGGACACACGGTCATCATCGCGGGCGGGACGGGCAACCCGTTTTTTACGACCGACACGGCCGCGTGCCTGCGCGCCGTCGAGACCGGAGCCGAGGTAATATTAAAAGGTACGCGCGTAGACGGCGTCTACACGGCCGACCCGGAGAAGGACGCGACGGCGACGCGGTTCGGCGCCATCTCGTTCGACGAGGTATACGCCCGCGGGCTGAAGGTGATGGACCTGACGGCCATCACGCTGTGTCGCGACAACGGCCTGCCGCTGATCGTCTTCGACATGGATACGCCCGGCAACCTGAAGAAGGTGGTCTGCGGCGAAAATATCGGAACAATCGTACACGGCGAGCCGCGGTGAAACCATTTTTTCGTATCTTTGCCCCGCTTTTGCGGCTGTGGTGTAACTGGTAGCCACGCCAGACTTAGGATCTGGTGCTGAAAGGCGTGGGGGTTCGAGTCCCTTCAGCCGCACAGGAGAAGAGCATGGAGGACATACGGCGTTTCGCTGTGTTGTTCTCCGTGCTCTCTGCATTTCAGGAAACTTCAGAACATGTTTTAGAAACTTCCGGTCATGACCGTAACAACCCCCTCCACATGCCATATTGCCATCGAGCGCAATATCCCACACAGACGGTATTGCGTGCCGAAAAGCGTGCCTTTACCTTTGCTGTCGAAAGAAGGAAATACTGCCGTCACGTTCGTGAGCAGTGTGTGT
>JAIRZY010000062.1 GCA_031266995.1 Tannerella sp. | reverse complement strand
ACATCTGTCAAACTCCAGTCTTCCAATTGACTTGTATTATCGACATGTGACGCTCGTGACAGTTCCATTATCTTCCCGCCGAAAATACTGTGCACGAGAAGCTTGCCGTTCAAATCTCTTTGTTTCGAGTCAATTGTTAAGCGGTAACTTGCCGGATTTGTGGGTGATGATTGTTCAGGTATTTTGTTTTCGTCCCCGTTTGTTTGAGCATAGCCGTGTATAGCAAACACGACTCCAATAATCATGATGCAAATTCTTTTCTTCATTTCTTTTTATTTTATCAGTTAAATATTTATATTTAATTTCAAATTTCCCTGTCAGACAACCCGCGGGTCTTTGACCCGCGGGTTGTAGAGACGTGATGCATCGCGTCTCTACTTCATCCAGTCCGGTTTCCAGATGACCGAACCGTCGTCCAGGCGGTGGTCACCGGGTCCCTGTTGCGGGCGCATCAAGTCCTTAATCACGTAATAATTGTTCATGTGTCTTGTCATTACCGCTTCGCCGCCTTCGGGAGCGCGTACGGGGCCCCAGTCGGCGCCGTAGCCGCCCAGCGCAGCCGAGCGTACATCGGGCACGTAGGTGGGCCACTTGCCGCCGTTCCAGGTGTATCCGAAGAAGAACGGCACGGCGTATGGAGACATTTCGCGTTTCCAGTCAAGCTGGAACTTGATGAACGGTTCGCCGGGGAAGGTGGCAATGGCATACTTGCCATTGATCAGTATCGTCGAGAAATGAATCCGCGCCACGTCGTCGTCGAAACGGTTTTTCAGATCCAGCGAATCGGTCATCAGCCGGATGTCTGTTTGATCGTTCGGGTTGGGGAACAGTTCTTTTGCCAGCGCGACGGCTTCGATGCCGAGCAGCTTGCCCATCCGCTCTACCATGTCGTAGAAGTTTTCGGGCGCCGTGCCGTCCGTCGGCGTCTTGAAGAGAGCGCACTGATTGCCGGCGCCGCCCTGAATGAAGAGGCAGTTCGCCCGGTTGTTGAAAGCGGCTTCGACGTACTTGTTGGCTGAGCCTACGAAGTCGGAAGAAACGACGCCTCGCTGCTCAACAAGCGCATCGGGATGGCAGGCAAAATTCATGATAAAGGCGCGCGGCCTGCCACGGCTGTCGTCGATGCGGATCAGGCCGACCGACGGGTCAACCGGTCCGAACGGTATCCGCTCCTTGTTGAGGTAGCGGTAGTGACCTTCGGGGTCGGCATACCATGCTTCGCGGGCGTGGCCGTCATCGCGGGGCACCAGCCGGTTGAAGGTCAACTGGGGCGTAGGACGATTTCCTCCCGACAGGCTTGCCTCGAACATGTTTTTCGACGCCTCGTCGATAATGGAGGTCAGTTTGGCGTCGATCGTCTCCCTGTCCGTTGCGCCGGAGTGGGTGTGCGAGGGGCAGAAATAGAGTTCGTTCAGGTTATAGTCCTTTTTCAGCCTGGCAAGCAGGGCGGGATTCGTGTATCCGCCCAGGTCGAACGAGAGGAAGGCGATACGCACGCCCTGCGTCTCCAGAATCAGGCTTCGCGCATAGAGGGAATCGTGTACCGTCCGGTTGTTTTGCAGGTTAGTGGGTGTGATGTTGACTTTCGCCGTCCCGGCTCTCAGCTTATCATCCGACTGGACTACTTTTTGAATCGTGCCGTCGGGGTTGTAGTACAGCTTATCGACGCAGACAGAGCGCAGCCAGTCGTTCGGCTCGCCGTTTTTCCGCGAAAGCAGGCTGTTGTGGTAGAAAGCGTACCACTGTCCCTTGTATTCGACGATGGAGCCGTGGTTGGTGTAGCTGTCCGTCGGATCCATGTAGATGCCCTGATGCGTCCACGGACCGAGGGGACTGTTGCTCGTGGCGTAGCGCATCCGGTTGTCGCCCTTCACACCTTCCTTGTCGTTACCTTCGTCGTGGTTGTCGGAGTACGAGAGGTAATAAACACCGTTGCGCTTGTGTACCCATGTCGCCTCGTGGAAATCGACCAGTCCTTCCATTACCTTCATCTCGCCGTCGATTTCCATCATGTTGTCTTTCAGCTTTCCACCCTTGCAGGTGCCGCCTCCGCCGTGGTAGAAATACGCCTGGCCATCGTCGTCGACGAAGACGTTGGGGTCGATGAGCGCGTCGATATTGGGAATGTAGCCGATGACCTTGAAGTCGCTCGCCGGCTTTTTGCTCGTCGCCACGCCGATCTTCCAGTTCCTGCCCCAGGGGTCTTCGCTCGGATGCGGAAAATAGAAGTAGTACGTGCCGTTTTTATAGACGCAGTCGGGCGCCCACATAAATTTGGCGTCGTTGCGCAGCGGTTTGCCCCACGGCACCTGGCTTGCACGGAGGATTTCGCCGTGGTCGGTCCAGTTCACCATGTCGTCGGTAGAAAAGACGTGATACTCGTCCATCAGATCGCAACCGCGCGGGGGTGCAATGTCGTGAGAAGCATAGACGTACAGCCGTCCGTCTGCCCAGACGCGGGCGGAAGGGTCGGCGGTGTACATGTGTTTAATAAACGGCAGGCCCTGAGCCGCAGCCATAATCGGACATGCCAATAAAATGAGAACCGTCAAAGCGGTTTGCAGGCGCATTCCTGTTTCGTTGCGCCGGCGCTGAGTGTTTGA
>JAIRZY010000260.1 GCA_031266995.1 Tannerella sp. | reverse complement strand
TGCCATCTTTCAACAGCGAAATCTTCATATCATTCACATTGTCAAACAGGCCGTAAGCAAAATAAGCATTGTTCCTGTAAACCTGCACTCCATATAAATTGCGTGAAGCAGTTTCCGCCCTCGTCGACAGCGGCGTGTCTTCGGACGTAATTTCGCCGCCCATCTTCAGCGACACGGTATATGTTTCCTGCTCTGCTTCGGCCTGTGTTTCACCTTTCTTCTCAATCACGATCTCTTCCGTGCTGCAGCCATAGCACAGACCGCACAATAGCATGAATAAAATTGTTCTTTTCATTTTCATCTGTTTTTATTGTTATACAAATCACGACTCGGGTGTCGGTGTGACGGGCGTATCTATCACTCCGTCTCCGTTAAGACCCAAGTCAATATAATTATCCGTATCCAGCGGTTCCTCCGTGATGCTGAATGTCCCCGACGGAATCCGGATAGTGACCACTGTCAACGTATTGCGTTTGAAAGTAACGCTTTGGGTCGTTTGCAGTATATTTCCTCCCCCGTCGCCCTGAAAAGACAGTGAAACCGTCATGGGAAGCGTCGATTCATTTTTCCAGCAATCATAAAGAGAAGGGTATGAATAAATAGTTTCCGTACCGGTGTCGTCAACCGTCGTCGTCTTCTCCCAGAGGCTTCCGCATGTAGCCGTCAGTGTTCCACCCTGAATGCCTTCTATCACAAATTTGGCTCCAAAAATAACTTTCTTCAGTGCAATGGAAACCGTGCCGCTGGCCGTAGGCGTATAGTCGCCCGTTTCGCCGTAGTACCTCTCCACGCCGGGAGCGTATGTATACATATTGGCGGTGGTAGCGCTCGTCTGACCTTTCAGATGGGCGCTACCGGATGCCAGTCCGATAAGGGAACCACTACCCAGTACAAACTTGTTCCCCAGAACAGTAGCGGCATAGATTCCCGTATGGAACGGGTAGGCATAACCCGACTGAGTCTGGCCGAACGCCGCCCCCCAGAACAGCGTACTCTTCCCGTTTTTCACCATCGAGCAGACAAACCTGTATTTATAGCCGCTCAGAAGGGAAACCTTCATGTCTTCCAGATTGTCGAACAGGCCATAGCCGTAAATGTCATTCGTAACACCGTCTTTCTCTTTGTCATAGTAGACGTTAATACCGTAGATGTCGTTTGTCGGCGTCCCTTTGGTAAGGGGTTCCAGCGACACGCTGACTTCTCCCGAAGGAGTCAGGGAAACGGTATACGTTTGCGGAACGTCTTCTTCCGCAAAGAACACGCTCGTCTCATTCGCACACGCCATGAAAGCCAGGCTCATGGCCAACATAAAGGTCATTTTCAATAATTTCATGATCTTGTTCATTTTTTGTGCCTCTCTGTTCCCTCCGTTCGGCGATTCGTTTTTATGCATAAAAAAAGCGTGGGAACTACTGCTTATCACCACTGCGAGGCTCTAGACTGCCCAGTGCAGGTAATAAACAATAGCCCACGCCAATTGTTATATGGAGTACTTGCTATAAAGCAAACATATAGCATCGACGTGAGCGTACTTGCCTATTATCCCCGCACTTTGAAATTGTCTAGATTTCGCAGCAGGATAATATCGTAACGCTTTCGTATTCAATAAGTCTTTCCTGTTTCAAACGCCTTTTCCGCAGGAATTGGCGCAAAGGTACGTAAAATATTTATTTCCACAAACAAATATTACATATTTTTTTTCACCGTCGGTCCTTCCCGGGCCAAAATCACTCTCCGCACGCTACGGCCGTACACCGCATCACGAGATGTAAATGTCTGACAGTTCGCCTTTTGCCTCTAAATCATAAATCCCGAATTTTGAATTTTAAATCTTAAATTTTGAATCGCCAATCTAACAGTTACACGCCGAGGCCACAAGATTCCTGTCTCCGTAGGCATTGTTCACGCGGGCCACATTGACCCAGAACTTGCCGTCGTGCAGCCATTCCAGCGGAAAGGCCGCCTTCGACCGCGGATACGGATGCATCCACTCGTCGGCCGCCACCTCATATTCGGGATGCGGCGCATTCTTCAGCACATTGTCGTCCTTCGCCGCCGCGCCCTCTTCGATCTCTCTTATCTCCCTCCGGATACACTCCATTACCTCGACGAAGCGGTCCAGTTCCGCCCTGCTCTCACATTCGGTCGGCTCCACCATCAGCGTACCGTGCACCGGAAACGAAAGGGTAGGAGCGTGGTATCCGAAATCTATCAGTCGCTTGGCGATATCCGTCTCGTCCACGCCTGTTTTCTCCTTCAGCGTCCGGCACTCCAGAATCAACTCGTGCCCGACGCGCCCGTTACAGCCCGTATACACCACTCCGTATGTATCTTTCAATTTAGCCGCCAGATAATTGGCATTCAGAATCGCAAATTTCGTTGCGTCGGTCAGTCCCTCGGCTCCCAGCAGACGGATATATGCGTACGTAATCGGCAGTATACCTGCACTGCCGCAGGGCGCCGCCGCCACCGCATTGTCGCCGCGTCCATCCGCCACGGGATGAGCCGGCAGGAAAGGAATCAGATGCGCCGCCACGCACACCGGCCCGACGCCCGGTCCGCCCCCGCCGTGAGGCGAAGCAAACGTCTTGTGAAGATTCAGGTGACACACATCCGCCCCGATCACGCCGGGATTCGTCAGGCCGACCTGCGCGTTCATGTTCGCGCCGTCCATATAAAGCTGTCCGCCGCAGGCATGTACGATGTCTGCCATCTCCCTGATGTCCGTTTCGAAAATACCGTGAGTCGAAGGATACGTGATCATGCTCGCCGCGAGATGCGCCCTGTTTTCTTCCGCTTTGCGGCGAAAATCGGCCAGGTCGATATTCCCCTTTTCATCGCAGACGACGGTGACGGTCATATAGCCGCACTGGATGGCGCTTGCCGGATTCGTGCCATGCGCCGAGGCCGGCAGCAGCACGACATGGCGATGCCCCTCGCCGATACTTTCGAGGTAGGAGCGGATGACGCGAAGCCCCGCATATTCGCCTGCCGCGCCCGAGTTGGGCTGCAGGCTGACGCCCGCCAGACCCGTAATCTCCAACAGGTACGACGACAGGTTTTCGATCATCTCCGTATATCCGTCCGTCTGATCGGCAGGAGCATAGGGATGAATATTCTGAAATTCGGGACGGCTGAGCGGAAGCAGCTCGGAAGCGGCATTCAGTTTCATGGTACACGACCCCAGCGAAATCATCGAGTGCGCCAGCGACACATCTCTTCGCTCAAGCCGCTTGATATAACGCATCAATTCCGTTTCCGTATGATATCTGTTGAACACCTCCTGCTGCATGAACCCGGACGTGCGTGCAAACATCCCGTCGAACCAGATTTGCTGCGGAACGCTGTCCGTCAACAGATAATCCCTTCCGGCCGCCCCCGAAAAGATATACATTAATGTACCGATGTCGGTAATTTGCGTTGTTTCGTCGATACTGATACCGATTTGTCCGCAGGCAAAATAGCGCAGATTCACGCCACATTCCAGCGCAATCTCGCGGACAGCATCAATGGATACGTTCGCGGGAAGCCCGATACGCAGCGTGTCAAAGAAATTTCCGTTCAACTGACTGTAGCCGATTTTCTCCAGCTCGCGGGCAAGAAATCCGGCCTGCGCGTGGATGCGGCCGGCGATGTGGCGCAACCCCTCGGGGCCGTGATACACGGCGTAGAACCCGGCCATCGTCGCAAGCAGCGCCTGCGCCGTGCAGATGTTGGACGTCGCTTTTTCGCGTTTGATATGCTGTTCGCGCGTTTGCAGCGCCAGGCGGTATGCCGGATGCCCGTGAGCATCGACGGAAAGCCCGATGATGCGTCCCGGTATATTGCGTTTATACTCTTCCCTTACAGCAAAATATGCCGCCGAAGGGCCGCCGAAAAACATAGGGATGCCAAACCTCTGGCTACTGCCGAAGACGATGTCGGCGCCCCATTCGCCCGGAGGAGTCAGGACAGCAAGGCTCATCAGATCGGCAGCGACAGCCACACGCGCGCCGCAGCGATGCGCTTCTGCTACAAATGCCCTGTAATCGGCCACCTCGCCATTCCCGTCCGGATACTGGAGTATCGCGCCGAACACTTTGTCGGTGAACGCGAAACGGCGGTAATCATCCACGACCACCTCGATGCCTTGCGGAATCATGCGCGTGAGCATCACGGCCAGCGTTGACTGGAAGACGTTTTCGTCCACAAAAAGTACGCTGGCACCATCCCTGACCTGTTCGCGACTGCGCGTCGCGAAGCACATCGTCGCCGCTTCGGCCGCTGCCGTCGCTTCGTCGAGCAGTGAGCAGTTGGCAAGAGGCATGCCGGTGAGCTCGCAGATCACTGTCTGGAAATTGAACAGCGCCTCCAGCCGTCCCTGCGAAACTTCTGCCTGATAAGGCGTGTAGGAAGTGTACCATACCGGATTTTCGAAGACGTTGCGCAGGATGGGGGGGGGGCAGACGGTGTCGTACCAGCCCATGCCAATATAGGATGTGAAGATTTTATTTTTCGACGCCAGTTCGGCAATGTGTTCGGCAAATTCGCGTTCGGTCATCGGGTCGGGCAGGTTCAGTGTTTTTTTCAGGCGAATGTCCGATGGAATGGTCTGCGCAATCAGTTCGTCGACAGATGACGCGCCGATGGTTTCGAGCATTGCAGGGATGTCGCCGGAAGCGATGCCGATATGGCGGCCGGCAAATTTATTCGTATCCATGAGGTCAGTAGTTATTTGTTAAGAAGCGATTATTAAATTTTTCGTGAATCACGGTTGTGGACGGGCCATGCCCCGGGTAGACGATGGTTTCGTCGGGCAGCGACAGTATTTTGTCGCGTATGACGGCTATCAGCAGGTCGGAATTGCCGCCCCACAAGTCCGTCCGCCCGATACTTTCCCGGAACAGGGTGTCGCCCACCACGATGAATCCGTCTTTTCGGCTGTAGAATGCCAGGCTGCCGGGCGAATGTCCCGGCACAAGCAGCGACGTCAGCTCGGATTCACCGAAGCGGATGGATTCGTTCCCGACAATAAATTTTGTCACAGGCACTTCCTGTATGGAAATGCGCACCCTGGACTGCCGCTGTTCCTTGATCTGTTCCTTGATCTGTTCCTTGATCGAGGGGATGGCGTCCACATCCTTCTGGTGCGCTTCGGGCTTGATGCCATACTTCTTGCTGAAGAACGCATTGCCCAGCACATGATCGAAATGCAGATGCGTGCACAGCAGCCGTTTCAGCGTGAGCCTGTTCGTGGAGATAAACTCCGACAGCATTTTTTCTTCCGTCGCCATCATGCAGCCGCAGTCGATGAGAACCGCTTCCTGCGTTTCGTCGTAAAGCAGATAGGTGTTTTCTTCAAACGTATTAAATACAAACGTTTTGACAGTAATCATAAGGGTATAAATATTACTTTTTTCGTATCAAAAAACGGTTCATTGAAATGACCGGATAAATCAATCACAACTGACTGTTTGCGAAAGGGTGCCGTTTCGCTTTGCAGGTCGCCGCCTTTGAGGCAAATCAGTCCGTTCGGCAGTGCATTGATTGACTCCCGGCGGATGTTTTTTCTTACCGATCCGGCCAGTTGCGGCAACGGCATGACGGCGCGACTGACAATGAAATCAAACTTTTCTGTCTCGTCTTCGACGCGGCAGTGGCGCGTAGTGACGTTCGTCAGGCCGACGGCGTCTGCTACCGCCTGCGCCACTTTAATCTTTTTCCCGGTGCCGTCGATCAGATGAAACGAGACTTCGGGAAACAGGATTGCCAGGGGAATACCCGGAAATCCACCTCCCGTGCCCACGTCCATCACCGATGTGTGCGCCTTGAACCGGAGCATTTTCTCGATACCCAGCGAATGTAGCACGTGATGCACGTACAGGTTTTCGATGTCCTTGCGCGATATCACGTTGATTTTCTCATTCCAGTCCGCATACAGCACATTGAGGGCAGCAAACTGTTGGATTTGCTGCCTGCTCAATGCCGGGTAATAGTGCTGTATTACTTCTTCCACTTGTTGATGTTAGAACGCAATATTCGCAAGAGGCCCTTCGCGGAACAGGATGTGACGGATTTTTTCGTACGGAATCGGCACGAAAACGGCGCCTACGGCATACGCTGCCACTTCGTATTCATTAAATGTATATGCGATGCCGGTTTCGTTCACGTAGAAATTCCCGTTCGGGACGATCTCGTTCACGTCGAAAAATCCGATAGTTTCCAAATCGGCAGCTTCCTTTAAATTATACATTTTTACGATCTCATCGACCAGTATACGCGCCAACTCATCCCTGTATTTGTCTACGAAAATGTCCTTCTCCTGAATGCGTTGCCCTGTTTTGATGTCCAGCACGCGATTCGTCACGTTATGCCCGCCGTGCGCGCCTCCCGCATAGTACGACGTGTTCACGACAAAACTAAGCAGGCCGCTCCGGTTGTATACGATGTCATTGCTTACGGACAGAGAACTTTCGTAAAAGACTTCTTCATCCTGATGCATGTCATGATTCTCTATTTCGGCGATAAGTTCCTTTCCTTCTTTTTCGAAGTTGCGGAGATAGTCGTCTGCATACTGCGCAGCCGCGTCCTGGGGCGACAACTGACTGTAGGCATCGTCAAAAAACGACGCAATGAACTGCTGTTGAAGCGCGGTCTGCATCTCTTTGTTCTCTAAAACTACGGGGTAGACGAATTTTATTTGCAATGAACAGCCCGGATTGGCTTCAATGTTGTCGATATGGTACGACTTGTCGACAGAAAGCGAATCAAAGGAGACATTGTTCTTCGCCGGCGGCTTTGATCCTGAGTTACAGCAAGTAAATGATGCAATTACACAGCATGCGACGGCGCCTTTCAATAATAATGATAGATATTTCATCTCACTAAACAATTTAAAATTACGGTGCAAAAATACGCCTTTTATCTGTTGTATCAAGGTGGACGGGGTATAAGAATACGAAAAAAAAACAAATTATTTCATATAGGGCTTTTATTGAACGTATTACAGCTAATTTCTTTTCCCGTTTACAAAAAACCTGAAATATCATTCAACAAATTTTGCATTTTTTTTCCACGCACTTTATTGTCGGGAAATGGAAAAGCCGTATATTAGCATGTTTTTTTGAAAACAATTTGATAAGAAATAATAATATATAGCTAAATGACTGAAGAAGATAGGATTATCCCTGTCAATATTGACGAGGTAATGAAATCGGCATATATAGATTACTCAATGTCGGTTATCGTTTCACGCGCACTCCCTGATGTCAGGGACGGATTTAAACCGGTACACCGGCGAGTGTTGTTTGGAATGAATGAATTAGGAAATACGTCCGACAAGCCGTACAAGAAATCCGCCAGAATCGTAGGAGAAGTTTTAGGAAAATATCACCCGCACGGTGACACGTCGGTATATGGCGCCATGGTACGTATGGCGCAAACGTGGTCGCTGCGCTATCCGCTCGTGGACGGGCAGGGTAACTTCGGCTCGGTCGACGGCGACAGCCCCGCAGCCATGCGTTACACCGAAGCGCGCCTGAGCCGGATGGCCGAAGAAATGCTGGAAGACATTGACAAGGACACGGTCGACTTTCAATTCAATTTCGACGATACGCTGAAAGAACCGACCGTTTTGCCGACGCGGCTTCCCAACCTGCTGATCAACGGCGCTTCGGGTATTGCCGTGGGGATGGCGACCAACATGCCGCCCCACAATATCGGCGAAGTGGCGGACGCCTGCATCGCTTTCATCGACGCCGGAGGACAGCTCGGTGTCGACGACCTTATACATTATATTAAAGCGCCCGACTTTCCGACCGGGGCCACGATTTACGGCTACGCGGGAGTAAAGGAGTCTTTCGAAACGGGAAGAGGGCGTATCATAATACGCGGCAGGGCCGAAATCGAATCGGACGGCTCGCACGAAAAAATCATCATCTCCGAAATACCGTATATGGTCAACAAGGCCGAGCTGATCAAGACGATTGCCGACCTTGTGAACGAGAAGCGGCTGGACGGGATCTCGAACGTGAACGATGAATCCGACCGGAGCGGCATGCGTATCGTCGTCGACGTGAAGCGCGAGGCAAACTCCAACGTCGTGCTGAACAAGCTCTACAAGCTCACTCCGCTGCAGTCGTCATTCAGCGTGAACAATATCGCGCTGGTGAACGGACGTCCGCGGCTGCTGAATCTCTACGACCTGATTTCGCTGTTCGTGGCGCATCGCCGGGACGTCGTCACGCGCCGTACGCGGTTCGAGTTGAAGAAGGCGGAAGAACGCGCCCACATTCTGGAAGGTCTGATTATCGCCTCGGACAATATCGACGAAGTCATCGCCCTCATCCGTGCGTCGAGCAGCCCGCAGGAAGCCATCGAGCGACTCGTCGAACGTTTTGCGCTGACCGAAATGCAGTCGCGCGCCATCGTCGAGATGCGCCTGCGGCAATTGACGGGACTGGAGCAAAACAAACTGCGCGCCGAATATGAAGAAATAGAAAAACTGATCGGCCGGCTAAAGGAAATACTCGAAAACGAGGAAATTCTGATGCAGCTCATCAAAATGGAGATACAGGAGGTCAAGAACAAATACGGCGACGAACGCCGTACGGACATCGTGTATGCCTCGGAAGAACTCAACCCCGAAGACTTCTACGCCGACGACGAAATGATTATCACCATCTCGCACCGGGGATACATCAAACGCACGCCACTGAGCGAGTTCCGTGCGCAGGGACGCGGTGGGGTAGGGGCCAAGGGGTCGGAGACACGCGACGAAGACTTCGTCGAGTACATCTATCCGGCATCCATGCATGCGACCATCCTGTTTTTTACCGCCAAGGGACGCTGCTTCTGGAAAAAGGTGTTCGAGATACCCGAAGGTGCCAAAAATTCCAAGGGGCGCGCCATCCAAAACCTGCTGAACATTGATTCCGACGACAGCGTGAACGCCTTCATTCGTGTGAAAAATCTGACGAACGACACGGCGTTCATCAACTCGCACTACCTGCTGTTCTGTACGCGCAAAGGCGTCATCAAGAAGACGCTGCTCGAATCGTACTCGCGTCCGCGCCAGAATGGTGTCAATGCCATCACGCTGCATGACGACGACGGGCTGATACAGGTGCGCATGACGGACGGCAACAACGAAGTGCTGATAGCCAACCGCAACGGACGCGCCATCCGCTTCCACGAAAGCAAGGTACGCGTGATGGGACGGACGGCGGCAGGCGTACGCGGCATGGCGCTCGACGGAGGCGACGACGAAGCCATCGGCATGGTATGCATCAAGAATCCGGAAAAGGAGTCTATCCTCGTCGTCTCGGTACAGGGATACGGAAAACGCTCTAAAATAGACGACTATCGCATCACGAACCGCGGTGGCAAAGGCGTGAAAACCCTCAATGTCACCGAAAAGACCGGAAAACTGGTCGGCATCAAGACGGTTACGGACGAAAACGACCTGATGATTATCAACAAGTCGGGCATCACGATTCGCATGAAAGTGGCCGACCTGCACGTCATCGGCCGCGCCACGCAGGGCGTCCGTCTGATCAATCTGGAGAAACGCAACGATGAAATCGCTTCGGTCTGCAAGGTCATGTCTGAAAAGGAAGAAGACGAGATGACGGGAAAGGCGGAAGAAACGGAGCAGCCCGGCGACGGTCTGCCGGCGGCCGGAGAAGCGCGCGGCGCGGACGGGGAAGAGGATAATAAATAAAATGATAAAATAGAGAGTATTAATTTCAAATTTTACACAGAAATGAAAAATGTATTATTAATTATTGGTTTAAGTCTGGCGACCGTTACGGCCTTTGCCCAGAAGAAGGCAGTAAGCGCTGCCGAGCGGATTTCGAAAGAATCGAAACCGAACTACAACGAAGCCAGAGATTTGATTAAAGGCGCTCTGGATAATCCGGAGACGAAGAACGACGCAAAAACGTGGTACATCGCCGGTAAAATCGAAGATGCTCAGTTCACGGCCGAAAACACGAAGCAGATTCTGGGTCAGCAACCCGACGAGCCTGCCATGTACGAAGCGCTGGCAAACAGCCTGCCGTATTTCATGAAAGCCTACGAGCTTGATCAGTTGCCGGACGAAAAAGGGAAAGTGAAGCCCCGGTATGCGAAAAATATTCTGGGCACGCTGAGTTCCAATCATGTGTATTATCTGAACGGAGGCGCCTACTATTTCGACCAGAGAGAGTACGAGAAAGCGTGCGATTTCTTCGAGCAATATCTGGACATCTCGGACTCGCCCTTCTTCAAGGGTGAACGCATCGCGGAAAGGGATTCCAACTACATGATTGTGCAGTTCTACCTGGCCGTGGCCTCCACGCAACTGGGAAACAGCGAGATTGCCATCAAGAACCTGATACGCGCAAAAGACACGCCGTACCGCCAGAACGACGTATATCAGTATCTGTGCTACGAATATGTACAGATTCAGGACTCCGTCAACCTGGAAAAGACATTCGAAGAAGGCATGAAGGTTTTCCCCGATTCCAGTTATTATCTGTTGAATCTTATCGCACTGTATATAAGCAGTAACCGCAACGAGCAGGCAGTTCAGTACCTGAACACGGCCATTACGCGCGAGCCGCGAAATCCGGATCTGTACCAGGCGATGGGAAGCGTGTTCGAATCGGAAAAAGACTACGCGAAAGCCGAAGAGAGCTACCTGAAAGCCGTTGAAATCGCACCTGAAAGCCCGATGGCGCTGTCGAACATCGGCCGCATATACTACAATCAGGCTGTAAACAAGCTGGGCGAAGCCAATCTGATCTCGGATGCGGCGCTTTACAATCAGGAGAAAAACGTAGCCAAGGAATATTTCAAAAAAGCGCTGCCGTACTTCGAAAAAGCCTACAACATCAGTCCCGACGAAAGAGAATATATGGTAGCCCTGCGCGGCATCTACTACAATCTTGACATGAAGGAATTTGACGCAAT
>JAIRZY010000230.1 GCA_031266995.1 Tannerella sp. | reverse complement strand
GTCTTACCGGTATTCGCAAGGTTGGACGGAAACGTAGCGACAGGCAAATTCATCCCAGTGCTTTCGACAAAAATATCCCGTCCTGCGCGATACAGGACGGCATAACCTCCGGCGGGCAGCATCGTATCCGGCAGGGAAACAGCCGTTTTGTCATAAAAAAAAGTCCAACCGTTCAGTGAAATGTCCGCGTCTGAAGCATTGTAAATTTCTACATATTCCGTTTCGGGCAATTCCGCAAGTCCCGCAGGATTTGCCATTACTTCACTGATAATAACGTCACCTGGATTTGAATCGTCCGGTTCTGAGGGTAGCGGAGGAGGCTCTTTCGGAGAATTGGCCATACCCGGTGTGCCACCCCGCGGGTCACTGGAGAGATAAAAGTCGCCTTCGTCATCGCGTTCCCAAGCGCGGGCGGGTTTGGCCGCAGCATAATCGACGGAATCAACTGTCAAGCCGAGCGAATTAATGATTTTCAATGCCTTGCCTGCATTGGAGAGGTTTGCGGGAAATACCGGAACGGCCAGTTCCATGCTCCCGCTTTCGACAAAAATATCCCGCCCTGCGCGATACAGCACGGCATAACCTCCGGCGGGCAGCACCGTATCCGGCAGGGAAACAGCCGTTTTGTCATAAACAAAAGTCCAGCCGTCCAGCGAAATATTTGCGTCTGAAGCATTGTAAATTTCCACATATTCCGTTTCGGGCAATTCCGTAAGTCCTACGGGATTTGCCATTACTTCGCTGATAATCACGTCGCCCAAAAGAATTGCCTCCGTTTGAGCCGATAGCCCCCACGAACAAATCAACAGGCTGCATGTTATTAAAATACGCATCATTTCATTCTTTTTTTAATACAATAGAGGCTATGTCAGTCTATTATCATAGCGAAATGTCATCTCCTTTGTTCTGAAATTGTTCAGGTTTTCATGAACAACAGTCTCATTTTGACTTGCCTCTATCCGCCTAAGACTGCACAGCAAAAATACAGTATTTTTTTTGAATCCACATTAAATAATGTCACAATTCCATGTATTCCATAAAACTTCAAATTTTCTCTCCCTGCTTTATAGAACCATGTGTATCCCTTTGCACGAGACGGTTTTGAAATTTTCAAATCTTCCGGTCTGTACACAAAACCATGCTACATGCAGTATAAACGAAATTGTAAATATAGATAAAGACGCCGAAAATTCTCGAGAGTTTTTCCGTCCATACGCCCGGCGAAAAGTAATTCTACTATATTAATGCGCTAATTTAAAGATAAATATCCGCCTTGAGGAAATCCCGATCAGTTCAGTCAATCCGTTTTTTGACCGTTCATGCATGTTTTTGTCTTCCCTTTCGGATAGAGAGTTTCGGCTACATTCCCCGACACAACAAACTGAAATGCATCCGTTTTTCTCAACACAGACTTGTTCCATTTTCTCAAAAAACGAAGGAACGAAAAAGCGTTTTCACTTTCCCGTTCCTTCATCTCTGACTATACGCTTTCCGGCTTGCGAATGAGACGTTTATTTCCCTTCCGTAAATATTGTGCTTGCTTTGCCGGCCGAGAGCCGTTCCATATCTTCTTTGGAACCGACTGTCAGGCGGTCAAATTCGCGTTGCCCTGTTCCGGCCGGAATCAGGTGTCCGCATATCACGTTTTCCTTCAGGCCTTCCAGACGGTCTACGCGGCCGCTGATGGCCGCTTCGTTCAGCACTTTAGTTGTTTCCTGGAAAGAGGCGGCGGACATGAAACTGCTCGTCTGCAAGGCAGCACGCGTGATTCCCTGCAATATCTGGTTCGTCGTGGCAGGGATAGCGTCGCGCGCATCCACGAGTTTCTGATCGCGACGTTTCAGCGTACTATTCTCGTCGCGCAGTTTACGCGCCGTCACGATCTGCCCTGCTTTCAGCGTTTTCGAATCGCCGGAGTCGACGACTACTCTCTTGCCCCAGATACGGTCGTTTTCTTCCATCACTTCCAATTTGTCGACCACCTGCTGTTCGAGAAAACGCGTATCGCCCGGATCGACGATTTCCACCTTGCGCATCATCTGACGAACGATGACTTCGAAGTGTTTGTCGTTGATTTTCACACCCTGCAAGCGGTATACGTCCTGCACTTCATTGACGATATATTCCTGAACGGCCGTTGGGCCTTTGATGGCAAGGATATCAGCAGGCGTGATGGCTCCGTCCGAAAGCGGCATGCCTGCACGCACGTAGTCGTTCTCCTGCACCAGCAACTGCTTGGACAGCGGTACCATGTATTTCTTTTCTTCGCCCAGCTTGGACTTCACCGTGACTTCGCGATTACCGCGCTTGATCTTGCCGAAGCCTATCTCGCCGTCGATTTCCGACACAATGGCGGGATTGGACGGATTACGCGCCTCGAACAGCTCCGTCACACGGGGCAGACCACCCGTAATGTCGCCGGTTTTACCGACGGCGCGCGGAATCTTCACCAGCACCTCGCCCGTTTTGATGTTGTCACCGTCTTCTTTGACCACGTGGGCACCCAGAGGCAGCGAATACGTCTTCAGAATCTTCTTCTTGCTGTCCATCACGTGGGCCGCAGGCACTTTCGTTTTATCTTTCGACTCAATGACGATCTTTTCCCTCAGACCGGTCGTCTCGTCGCTTTCAATCTTGAACGTCATGTTTTCGATCATGTTTTCGAACGAAATTTTACCGGCTACTTCCGACACAATCACGGCATTGAACGGATCCCATTCGATGATGGTATCACCTTTCTTCACTTCATTACCGCCGTCAAAATGCAGTTTGGAGCCGTAGGGGATGTTGTGCGTAAGCAGTACGATCTTCGTATTCGGGTCGACGATACGCAGTTCCGCTAGGCGGCTGACTACGACCTTACATTTGTCTTCTTCCGATTCGACAAAACGGAGTTCGTCAATTTCGAGCACGCCGTCAAATTTCGAGACAAGACTGTTTTCCGTCACGATGTTGGACGCAATACCTCCGACGTGAAACGTACGTAACGTCAACTGCGTACCCGGCTCACCGATGGACTGGGCGGCCGTCACACCGACGACTTCGCCTTTCTGCACCATCTGACCAGTGGCAAGATTGCGACCGTAACATTTGGCACAAACACCCTTCTTCGATTCGCACGTCAACACCGAACGTATTTCCACACTTTCGATGGGTGATTCCTGTATCTTCTTCGCGGCCTCTTCACGGATTTCCTCACCTGCCGGAACCAGCAGTTCGCCCGTAATCGGGTGGATAATGTCGTGTACCGACACGCGTCCCAAGATACGTTCGTAAAGCGAAGCAATCACTTCTTCGTTGTTTTTCAACTCGGTACAAACCAAGCCGCGCAACGTGCCGCAATCTTCCTCGTTGATGATCACGTCGTGCGACACGTCTACGAGGCGGCGCGTCAGGTATCCGGCGTCGGCCGTCTTCAAAGCCGTATCGGCAAGACCTTTACGGGCGCCGTGCGTCGAAATGAAGTATTCAAGCACGGAAAGCCCTTCTTTGAAGTTAGACAAAATTGGGTTTTCAATGATTTGCCCGCCCTCAGCGCCGCTCTTCTGCGGTTTTGCCATCAATCCGCGCATACCGGATAGCTGGCGGATTTGTTCTCTTGAGCCACGCGCACCGGAATCCATCATCATATATACGGAATTAAAGCCTTCATTGTCTGTCGCCAACTGATCGATGAGCGTTTTCGACAACTTACTGTTGACATGCGTCCACGTATCGATAATCTGGTTGTAACGTTCGTTGTTGGTGATGAAGCCCATGCTATAGTTAGCCGTAATTTGTTCGACTTCATCGTAGCCCTCCTTTACCAGTTCGTCTTTTTCAGGCGGAATCAGGACATCGGCAAGGTTGAACGACAAGCCGCCCTTGAATGCCATGTAATAGCCCAGATTCTTGATGTCGTCGAGGAACTGAGCCGTACGCGCTACGCCACAGACTTTTATCACATCGCCAATAATGTCGCGCAGGGCTTTCTTGCCCCACACGCTGTTAATGTAACCCACTTCACCGGGCACATATTCGTTAACCATCAGACGACCGACCGATGTTTCAACCAGACGTTTCACCCGGGCCCCTTCTTCATTTATATCACGAACATACACCTTTACAGGCGCGTGAATATCCACTTTTTTCTCATTGTAGGCAATGGTCGCCTCTTCAGGGCCATAAAATACCAACCCGCTACCTTTTGCGCCGGGACGAAGCTTGGTGATGTAATACAGCCCAAGCACCATGTCCTGCGAAGGCACGGTAATCGGCGCGCCGTTGGCCGGATTAAGGATGTTGTGCGAGGCCAGCATCAGCATTTGCGCCTCAAGAATAGCCTCATTACCAAGCGGCAAGTGAACGGCCATCTGGTCACCGTCGAAGTCGGCATTAAACGCCGTACAAGCCAGCGGGTGCAACTGAATAGCCTTTCCTTCAATCAGTTTCGGTTGAAACGCCTGAATACCGAGACGGTGAAGCGTCGGAGCACGGTTCAGGAGCACGGGATGCCCCTTCATCACGTATTCCAGAATATCCCATACAACCGGTTCTTTGCGGTCTACTATCTTTTTCGCCGATTTCACGGTTTTTACGATGCCGCGTTCGATCAGCTTGCGGATAACGAACGGTTTGTAAAGCTCGGCCGCCATGTCTTTCGGCAGACCGCACTCGTGCATTTTCAGTTCGGGGCCTACGACGATCACCGAACGAGCGGAGTAGTCCACACGTTTACCCAGCAAGTTCTGACGGAAACGCCCCTGCTTTCCTTTCAAACTGTCGGACAACGATTTCAACAGACGGTTGGCGTCAGTTTTCACCGCGCTCGATTTACGTGAGTTGTCGAACAGCGAGTCGACGGCTTCCTGCAACATGCGTTTCTCGTTTCGCAGAATCACTTCGGGTGCCTTGATGTCAATCAGGCGTTTGAGACGGTTGTTTCGGATGATGACGCGGCGATAGAGATCGTTCAGGTCGGACGTAGCAAAGCGGCCTCCGTCCAGCGGCACCAGCGGGCGCAGTTCAGGTGGAATTACGGGCACTACCTTGATAATCATCCATTCCGGTTTATTCTTCCCTTTCGAGGCACGAAACGATTCGACGACCTGCAGACGCTTTAGCGCTTCGTTCTTACGTTGCTGCGAAGTATCCGTCATGGCATGGTGGCGCAAATCGTACGACAGCGTATCCAGATCCAGACGCACCAGCAAGTCGTATACGGCTTCGGCACCTATCTTTGCGATAAATTTGTTCGGGTCGGAATCGTCAAGCAACTGATTCTCTTTCGGCAAATTATCTACAATTTGCAGATATTCTTCCTCGGACAGCAGGTCAAGTTCCGAAATTCCGGATACGCCTCCGGACTGAACAACGACATAACGTTCGTAGTAAATAATCGCATCAAGTTTTTTCGTCGGAAGGCCCAACAGATAACCGATTTTATTGGGCAGCGAACGGAAAAACCAGATATGTGCCACGGGCACAACCAGATGGATATGTCCCATCCGTTCGCGGCGGACTTTCTTTTCGGTCACTTCAACGCCGCAACGGTCACAGACAATCCCCTTGTAACGAATACGTTTGTATTTGCCGCAGAAACACTCGTAGTTTTTGACAGGGCCAAAAATACGCTCGCAGAATAAACCGTCGCGTTCGGGTTTATACGTGCGGTAATTGATGGTCTCCGGTTTCAACACTTCACCGCTCGAATTTTCGAGGATTTCTTCCGGCGACGCTAATCCGATACTTATTTTCGTAAAGTTACTCTTTATCTTGTTTTCTTTTCTAAAAGCCATATTTATATGATTATAAAGAGTTAGTTATTAATCTAAAGTCAGGCTCAGGCCGAGACCTCTCAATTCATGCAGCAACACGTTCAGCGATTCGGGAATACCCGGCTGCGGCATGGGTTCACCTTTGACGATGGCCTCGTACGCCTTGGAACGTCCAATCACGTCGTCAGACTTAATCGTCAGTATTTCACGCAGAATATGTGCAGCACCGAATGCCTCCAGTGCCCATACTTCCATTTCTCCAAAACGCTGGCCTCCGAACTGAGCCTTACCGCCCAACGGCTGTTGCGTAATCAGCGAATAGGGACCGATGGAGCGGGCGTGCATCTTGTCGTCGACCATATGGCCGAGTTTCAGGAAGTAGGTCATGCCGACCGTGGCCGGCTGGTCGAAGCGTTCGCCCGTACCGCCATCGTAGAGGTAAGTCTTGCCATAGCGCGGCAGATCGGCTTTGTCCGTCCATACGTTCAAGTCGTCGATAGAAGCTCCGTCGAAAATCGGCGTAGCGAACTTCACGTCCAGCGTCTTGCCAGCCCAACCCAGTACGGCCTCAAAAATCTGTCCGAGGTTCATACGCGAAGGTACACCCAGCGGGTTCAGGCAAATATCAACAGGAGTGCCGTCTTCAAGGAAAGGCATGTCTTCCTGACGCACAATACGCGAGACAATACCCTTGTTCCCATGACGTCCGGCCATTTTGTCACCCACCTGAATCTTACGCTTCTTTGCGATATATACTTTGGCAATCTGCACGATACCCGTCGGCAGTTCATCGCCGATAGTGATGTCGAATTTCCTTCTGCGCAATTCGGCGTCATATTCCTTATGTTTCTTCAGGTAGTTGACGATCAGCAGCTTGATCAGTTCATTCTTGTGACCGTCCGTCGTCCATTTACTGACCTGTACCGTATTATAATCCAGCTCCTCCAATACTTTACGGGTAAATTTCGAGCCTTTGGGAATCACATCGGTATTCAGGTAATCCTTCACACCCTGCGACGTTTTGCCCGACGTCATGTTCAGCAACTTATCTACCAGAACACCTTTCAGTTTATTCATTTTTTCCTCGTACTCTTCGTCCAGTTTGGGCAGAATGGCCTTTTCGCTCAGTCGTGAAGTACGTTTCTTGATATTTTTTACGAACAAGCTCGTGTCGATGACCACACCGTGCAACGAAGGCGTCGCCTTAAGAGAAGCGTCCTTGACGTCGCCTGCCTTGTCGCCGAAGATGGCACGGAGAAGTTTCTCTTCCGGCGAGGGGTCGGATTCTCCTTTCGGCGTGATTTTCCCGATCAGGATATCACCCGGCTCAACATGCGCGCCTACGCGAATAATACCACGTTCGTCCAAATTCTTGATCGCGTCTTCACTGACATTTGGAATATCCGAGGTCAGTTCTTCCATACCACGCTTGGTTTCACGCACTTCAAGGATGTATTCATCGACGTGTACAGAAGTGAAGATATCTTCACGTACCATCCTCTCGTTAAGCACAATAGCATCCTCATAGTTGTATCCTTTCCAAGGCATGTAAGCCACTTTCACATTGCGCCCCAGTGCAAGTTCGCCGTTCTGGGTAGAATACCCTTCGGTCAGAATGTCGCCCGCTTTTACACGCTGGCCACAGTGGCAAATGGGCTGAAGGTCGACCGTTGTGCTCTGGTTGGTTTTACGCCATTTCGGTATGATATAACTCTTTATAGAGTCTTCGAAACTGACGTATTCTTCATCCTCCGTGCGGTCGTACCTGATTTTGATGCAAGTCGAATCGACGTAGATAATTTCGCCGTCTCCCTCGGCAATGACTTGCGTACGCGAATCGCGCGCGACACGCGCTTCGATGCCGGTGCCGACAATCGGCGCATCCGTACGAATGAGCGGTACGGCCTGACGCATCATGTTCGATCCCATCAGTGCGCGATTGGCATCGTCGTGCTCAAGGAACGGAATCAGCGAGGCCGCTATCGATGCAATCTGTGTCGGCGATACATCCATCAGATTCACCTGATTAGGTTCGACAACGGGGAAATCGGCTTCGAATCTTGACTTCACTTTGTCGCGGATAAAGCGTCCTTCGTCGTCCAACGGGGCATTCCCTTGTGCCACTATTTTTTCTTCCTCTTCTTCAGCCGTATAATATGACAGCGCGTCATTCGTAAAACTGACCTTGCCTTCTTCCACTTTCCGATAGGGAGTAGCAATGAAGCCCAGATCGTTGATTTTGGCATACACGCAGAGTGACGAAATCAGTCCAATGTTCGGACCTTCCGGCGTTTCTATCGGACAAAGCCGTCCGTAGTGCGTGTAGTGGACGTCACGAACTTCGAATCCTGCACGTTCACGCGACAAGCCGCCGGGCCCCAGCGCCGACAGGCGGCGTTTGTGCGTGATCTCCGCCAGTGGATTCGTCTGATCCATGAACTGTGACAACGCGTTCGTCCCGAAAAATGAATTGACGACAGACGAAATAGTTTTGGCGTTGATCAGGTCTATGGGAGTAAATATCTCATTGTCACGAACATTCATGCGCTCGCGCACAGTACGCGCCATACGCGCCAGACCGATGCCGAACTGATTGTACAACTGCTCACCAACCGTCCGCACGCGACGGTTACTCAAATGGTCGATATCATCGACGACGGTATGCGAATTGATGAGTTCGATCAGATATTTGATGATTTCAATAATGTCTTCTTTTGTTAAGACCTTGATATCATCACTTATCGTCAGGTTCAGTTTCCTGTTGATGCGGAAACGTCCCACATCGCCCAAGTCATAACGCTTCTCAGAAAAGAAGAGGTTCGTAATGATTTCACGGGCACTGGCGTCGTCAGCAGGCTCTGCGTTGCGAAGTTGACGATAGATGTACAGCACGGCTTCCTTTTCGGAGTTACTCGGATCTTTCTGTAATGTATTGTAAATGATCGCATAATCGGAAAGACTCTGATCTTCGCGATGGAGCAGGATGTGTTGCGCACCCGAATCGAGGATATCGTTGACATTGTCGGCATCCAGCGTCGATTCGCGGTCGACCACGACATCGTTTCGTTCGATGGAGACAACTTCGCCCGTATCTTCGTCTACAAAGTCCTCGACCCACGTTTTCAGCACGCGGGCGGCGAGTTTGCGCCCGATATACTTTTTTAAGTTTTGTTTTGAAACTTTCACTTCTTCGGCGAGGTTGAAAATCTCGAGAATATCCTTGTCGCTTTCGAAGCCGATTGCGCGCAGAAGCGTCGTCACGGGCAGTTTTTTCTTACGGTCAATGTAAGCATACATCACGTTGTTGATGTCCGTTGCAAATTCGATCCACGAACCTTTAAAGGGAATGATTCTGGCAGAGTAGAGTTTCGTCCCGTTGGCGTGTATGCTCTGCCCGAAGAACACGCCGGGCGAGCGGTGCAACTGCGAGACGACCACACGCTCGGCGCCGTTGATGACAAACGTGCCACGCTCGGTCATGTATGGAATCGGACCGAGATACACATCCTGAATCACCGTGGCAAAGTCTTCATGCTCGGGGTCAGTACAATACAGTTTGAGTTTTGCCTTCAGAGGCACGCTATACGTCAGTCCGCGCGCAATACACTCTTCTATCGTATAGCGGGGCGGGTCGATGTAATAATCGAGAAACTCTAAAACAAAATTATTTCGCGTATCTGCGATGGGAAAATTTTCGGCAAATACTTTATAAAGGCCCTCCTTTTTTCTTTTTTCGGGCGGAGTGTCAAGTTGGAGAAAGTCTTGAAAAGACTTCAGTTGTACTTCGAGAAAATCCGGGTAAGTAAGTGAGTTTTTTATCGAAGCAAAATTAATTCTCTGAGTTTCAGTAGCTGACGACATTTAGTTAGGAATTATTTGGAACTGAATATAATAGTAGACACAAAAGGTTAAGAATCTTCGGTGTACGAAGATTCTTAACCATATCACCTGGTTTACAGGCTATAGAGACTATTTAAGCTCAACTTCTGCTCCCGCTTCTTCCAAACTTTTCTTCAGGGCTTCGGCTTCCGCTTTGGCAATTCCTTCTTTGATATTATTAGGAGCGCCATCTACGAGGTCTTTCGCTTCTTTCAATCCCAGACCTGTCAGTTCCTTGACCAGCTTAACGATTGCCAACTTGTTGGCACCCGGCCCCTTAAGAACGACGTCGAACGATGTCTTTTCTTCTTCTACGGGAGCGGCGGCAGCCGGACCAACGGCAACAGCTACTGCTGCGGCGGCAGGCTCAATGCCATACTCGTCTTTCAAAATCGTTGCTAATTCACTAACTTCTTTTACGGTAAGATTTACTAATTGTTCTGCTAAAGCTTTCAAATCTGCCATTTTCGTATGATTTAAATGTTTGTTTTTTTTGTAAATTAAATTATCATCTCTCCTCGAGAGTTTTAAGAATACCGTGAATGGTCTGTCCGCCGGACGAGAGCGCGGAAATAAGGTTCCGGGCAGGCGATTGCAAAAGGGCAATCACATCGGCAACCAATTCGTCCCTGCTCTTGAGATTTACCAGCACGTCGAGGTTCTCTGCTCCCACGTAGAAACATTCCTGCACGTACGCAGCTTTCAACAAGGGTTTTACTTCGCCTTTCATGCCTTTGGTAAAATCTTTGATCAGACGGGCCGGAGCGTTTACGACGTCGGTGAACATCACGGCCGTATTGCCTGTAAGGCTTTCATACAGCGGTGAGTAGTCAACATCCATACTCTCCAGGACTTTTTTAAACAAGGTATTTTTAACAACTACCAGCTTGATGTCTTTTTTAAAACAGGCCCTGCGCAACGCGCTTGTCTTTCCTGCATTCATCGACTCGATGTTCGTCAGGTAGAAATGCCCGTATTTTTTGACGGTATCTGACAGTTGTTCCAATATCACGCTTTTATCTTCCTTCTTCATTGTCTGTTCGGTTTTTAACGATTAATTTTCAACTGATTTGGGGTCGACTTTAATACCCGGACTCATTGTGCTCGAAAGATAAATGCTCTTTACATAAGTACCTTTTGCCGAGGTAGGTTTCAGTTTGATAAGCGTAGAAACAAATTCTTTCGCGTTATCGCTGATTTGCTCGGGAATAAAGGATACTTTACCAACGGAAGTGTGAACGATACCGGCTTTGTCGACCTTAAAGTCGATTTTGCCCTGCTTCACCTCTTTCACGGCTTGACCTACATCATTTGTTACAGTTCCGCTTTTCGGGTTAGGCATGAGGCCGCGGGGACCAAGTATGCGTCCCAGCGCTCCGATTTTGCCCATGACCGAAGGCATGGTGATGATTATATCCACATCAGTCCAGCCACCTTTGATTTTATCAATATACTCATCCAGCCCGACATGGTCTGCACCGGCGGCTTTTGCTTCGGCTTCCTTGTCGGGAGTGCATAATGCGAGAACCCTCACTTGTTTACCTGTACCATGAGGCAACGATACGACGCCTCTGACCATTTGATTGGCCTTTCGGGGGTCAACACCTAAACGGACATCAATATCTACGGATGCATCAAACTTGGTTGTAGATAAATCTTTGACCAGAGCCGAGGCTTCTTTCAATGTATAGAATTTCCCGTCTTCAAGTTTAGCCAAAGCCAATTTTCGATTTTTTGTTATTTTACTCATCTCGATTGACATTTATTGGTTTATTTCCGGGAATATCCCCGTGACCGTGATCCCCATGCTTCTTGCGGTGCCTGCCACCATCTTCATGGCCGATTCAACAGAAAAACAGTTCAGATCGACTAATTTGGCTTCGGCAATCGACCGCACCGTATCCCACGAGACTTGCGCCACTTTTTTACGGTTGGGTTGAGCTGAACCGCCTTTTAACTTAGCCGCTTCCAGCAATTGGATGGCTACGGGAGGCGTTTTGACGACGAAGTCAAATGTCTTGTCCGCATAGTAGGTTATTACCACGGGCAACACCTTACCTGCCTGTTCCTGGGTTCTGGCATTGAATTGCTTGCAAAACTCCATGATATTAATACCCTTCGAACCCAATGCCGGGCCTACGGGCGGAGAAGGGTTTGCGGCTCCTCCTTTGATCTGCAATTTGATTTGTCCTGCAACTTCTTTTGCCATTTCTCTAAAATTTGATATATAATAAATTAATCTCGGAAAAGAAAACATTGTCCGTAACAGCAACGCTATTCTTTTTCCACTTGTACATAACTTAATTCGAGTGGCGTCTTACGTCCGAAGATTTTGACGATCACTTTGAGTTTCTTCTTTTCGGCATTGACTTCTTCTATCACACCACTGAAGCCGTTGAAAGGGCCGTAAGTTACTTTCACGGTTTCACCCGTGTAGTATTGTACATCAAGTTCTTCGGTTTGCTCCTGCAGTTCGTCGACCGTACCCAAGATACGGTTGACTTCCGAAGGGCGCAGGGGAACAGGTTTATCCATTGCACCCAGAAAGCCGATGACGTTGGGAATTTGACGCAGACGATGCGCAACTTCTCCAATCAGATTGGCTTCTACCAATACGTAGCCGGGCAGATAGGCGCGTTCCTTGACAACTTTCTTGCCATTGCGCATGGTGAAGGTTTTTTCGGTAGGTATCAGCACCTGCGATACGTAATTACCCAAGTCCGAATTTTTTATTTCAGCCTCGAGGTATTCACGCACCTTGTTCTCCTTGCCACTGATGGCGCGAAGAACGTAGAATTTTTGTTGAGATTCTGACATTACCAAAAAACCTTACTCACAATTAGTAGATAAACTTCATAATTCCGTCAAAAGCCGAGTCTATTAAAAGAATCAGCACCGCGATGACAAGGGAAGCAAACATGACCACCACAGCACTGCTGGACAGCTCCTTACGAGTCGGCCAGGAAACTTTATGTACAAGCTCGTTATACGAGTCTCTGAAATATGCAATTATCCTTTCCATTAAGTTATGAATTAGGCACGGAAGGAGAGGCTCGAACTCCCGACAGCCGGTTTTGGAGACCGGTACTCTACCAACTGAGCTACTTCCGTGTGTAACAGAGTCGTATCCGGAAAATTCATCGCGATTTTCCGATACAGCTCTGTTGTATCTATGTACCTGCAGACGATTAGTCTTCCAGTGCTGTAATCTGGCCGGCACCTACCGTACGGCCGCCTTCGCGGATGGCGAAGCGAAGTCCGACGTTGCACGCTACCGGATAGATCAGTTCCACTTCGATGGTGACATTGTCGCCCGGCATGACCATTTCCACGCCTTCCGGCAACGAGATCTCACCCGTCACGTCAAGCGTGCGGATATAGAACTGCGGACGGTATTTGTTGTGGAACGGAGTGTGGCGACCGCCTTCTTCCTTTTTCAGGATATACACCTCTGCTTTGAATTTGGAGTGAGGCTGTATCTTGCCCGGATGGCAAAGCACCATACCGCGCTTGATTTCATCCTTGTCAATACCGCGAAGCAGCAAACCTACATTATCGCCGGCCTGGCCTTCATCCAATATCTTTCGGAACATTTCAACGCCCGTCACGACCGATTTCTTTCCTGCCGGTGCACCCAGACCGATGATCTGAATTTCTTCGCCCGTCTTGATGATACCGGTTTCAATACGACCCGTTGCTACGGTACCGCGCCCTGTGATCGAGAATACGTCTTCGACCGGCATCAGGAACGGTTTGTCAACATCGCGCGGAGGCAACGGAATCCATGTGTCGACAGCGTCCATCAACTCTATTACTTTGTCTTCCCACTGCGCTTCGCCGTCGAGTGCTCCCAATGCGGAACCGCGAATGACCGGTGTGTCGTCGCCCTCAAAGTTGTAGAACGAAAGCAGTTCACGCATTTCCATTTCTACAAGTTCAAGCATTTCCTCATCGTCCACCATGTCACATTTATTCATGAATACAACCAGCTTGGGTACGTTTACCTGACGTGCCAGAAGGATGTGTTCACGTGTTTGGGGCATCGGGCCGTCCGTAGCGGCGACCACGATGATGGCCCCGTCCATCTGAGCGGCACCTGTGACCATATTCTTCACGTAGTCGGCGTGACCCGGACAGTCTACATGTGCATAGTGGCGGTTAGCCGTTTCGTATTCGACGTGAGCCGTATTAATAGTAATACCTCTTTCTTTTTCTTCCGGCGCGTTGTCAATCGAATCGAATGAACGTATTTCCGAAAGTCCCTTCTTTGCCAACACGGTCGTGATAGCGGCCGTCAATGTTGTTTTACCGTGGTCAACGTGACCGATTGTACCGATGTTCACATGCGGTTTCGTCCTGTTAAAATGTTCTTTTGCCATAATAAATTGTCTCTATTTAAATAATATTCATTACATTAAATTTTCCAAACCCCTGAGCCGGTGCCGAGACTTGAACTCGGGACCTCTTCCTTACCAAGGAAGTGCTCTACCGCTGAGCTACACAGGCATTATTTTTCTTCTCACCCATATCCCCGGCCAGTTACGGAACGTCTTCGCCATCCCCCGTCCCCGAAACGCATGGACAAATTTCATTCCTCTTGCCAGGCAAGCACCTCTTTATGAGCCTCTTGTCGGATTCGAACCAACGACCCCGAGATTACAAATCACGTGCTCTGGCCAACTGAGCTAAAGAGGCTTTCGGGTGAGCCGCTTCGCTTTCAGGCGAAACGGCTGCAAATTTAGGCATTATTTATGACATGCCAAAATATATGTGCCGCTTTTTTTATTTTGTTCTGATTTTTTCTTTCACCTTCATCAATTGTTTCTCCAATGCGCCTACGGCATGATCGACCGACTCCTCGAAAGTATCGCTTGTTTTCTCTGCAAAACAGTCGTTGTTTTTTATCATCAACTTGATACTCGCCTGCTTGTTCTGGGCGGTTTCAGGTTTGACGACCCGCAGGTTGACTTCGGCCGCGAGGATGCCGTCATAGTACTGGTCTAATTTAGACACTTTTTTCTGTATGAACACTTCGAGGCGTTCCGTTGCATCGAAATGGATGGCATTAATTCTGATTTCCATAAAGACCTCCTTTACTTTTTAGCTCTTGGATGAGCGTGATACATTTTTTTCAATTCTTCAAACGTGATGTGCGTGTATACCGATGTTGAAGCCAGGCTGCTGTGCCCGAGCAATTCCCTTATGGCGTTCAGTTTGGCCCCGTTGTTGAGCATGTTCGTGGCGAACGTGTGTCGCAGGACGTGCGGGCTGCGTTTGACCGTGGCCGGTATACCACTCAATCTTTTTCTTACTATATTATACACGATGCTTGGCGTCAGCGGTTCACCGTTCGGACGGACGAAAAGCCGGCCGCTGTCGTGCGTTATCGTTTTTTGCTTTGCATCGAGATAGTCTGTCAACATCTCGCGCAGGCGTCCGGCAAATGGAATGAGTCTCTGCTTGTTTCCTTTCCCCGTCACTTTGAGTTCCATGGCGCCAAGGTTTACGTCCGACTCCATGATACCGATCAGTTCGGCGCGGCGAATGCCGGTTTCATAGAGCAGTTCCAGCAGCAGGCGATCGCGTATGCCCTCGAAGTCGTCTTCGAAATCATCACCGTCCAGCAGTTGTGACAGTTCTCTGTCACGCAGGAACACCGGCAGCACGGGTTTCTTCTTCGGCCCGGCAACCATCTGCAACGGGTTTCGGCTGATTGTTCCCTGCTTCAGCAGATACTTGAAGTAGGATTTCAACGCACTGAGTTTGCGATTGGCCGATGATGCCGTGACGTGTTTTTCAAGCAACGAAACAAGCCAGTTCCGAACCTGATCGGAATCGATCAACTGCGGGTCGAAAGATTTATTCTCCGTACCCACACTAATATATAGGACAAACTGTAGCAAATCGCGACTGTACGCTTCGACCGTATGGGCGGAGTAGCTTCGCTCATAACGCAAATAATCCAGAAATGATTCAATATACATGGCCATCACATCATTTTGATGCAACGAATATAGGAATAAAAATTCATTCGGACAAATATAAAATCGAAATTACTCGGAATTTAATTATTCTTCAGCACGTTGAAGCTGCTGAACGTAAATAGCACGAATACGCTCTTTCCGTTTTTCGACAGAGGGTTTCACAAAAGCCTGACGGCTACGCAATTCCTTTACGACACCCGTCTTCTCGAACTTTCGTTTAAACTTTTTCAGCGCTTTTTCAATGCTTTCGCCTTCTTTTAATGGAACAATAATCATAAATTTAAGTTATATATTTTTACTTCGTCATCCGAAAAACCGGCTGCAAAATTACGGACTATTCCATAACCTGCAAAATTTTTCGACCGTTTTTTTTGACCGGGAGGAAAAATACTCAAATATGCGGCATGGTTTTGTACATTGGCTCTGTGGATATTCCAAAACAGCAGTGTCGAATGGCGGAGAATCTTTCAGTCCGGCACAAGACCATACCACACACAGTATAAATTATCCCCTTCCGCATATCCCGGCAAAAGCACAGTACAGACAAGCCTTCCGGTTCGCCGTCTGTACGAAAGGGACATCTGCGCTCAATATCTCGTCCAGACACGTCCGCAGATGCAATACAAACGTATCACGGAACGGAAAGAAATCTTCGACCGGCAGCTTTTCCTTCCCTTCGTAGATGACGGGATCGAACGCCGACGAAAACAACGCGCGTACATAATATATAATGGGCTGAACGGGCTGCGGATGCTGTATACCATACATCCATGCATACATGAACACCTGCATCACAGCCTGCGGCCGTTCGGTCGCGGCACGGTCGAAAAGATGCTCCATCGTCCTGTATTCGAGCGATTTTTTTATTCCTGTCTTGTAGTCTACAATCCGATTCAGGCCGTTTATTTCGTCTATGCGGTCGATGAAGCCTTTTAGGCGAACCTCCCGGTTGTCAGAGAGGCGAAACAGTTCCTGCATCTTCTTTTCCGAGCCAATATAGCGGAAAGGCGTCATCTGTCGATCGCGTTCCAGGATTTTCAGCACGTATTTGCGTATCATTTCGCCCGTCAGATAGTGCTGGCCGCTGAGTGGCTGCACTTTGTCCGTGTGGAAGTACAGCTCTGCAAAGGCGCGTCCGATGAGGTCGGTCAATGTGGATTCTTCTGCTGCACGTTTCAGCAGGTCGGCTGTAATCAACGCATTGCAAAACGGCTGATATAGCATTTCCAATACCTTGTGCAAAATATTTCCGAATACGCGGTTTTCGACAGTTTCTTCCACTTCGGCGTCTTCATCCATGTTTTCGATAAAAGTGAAATAGAATTTTAGCGGACAGTCCAGATAGGTATTTATTGCACTTGCAGACAAGGCTCTCGTACCGCCGTTCAGGTAGGCGGCGAGCCGCGCCGTCACCCCGTCCGTCTTGTCGGCCCGCAATGCCGGCGGTTGCGACGACGAGATGTTGTAAACGACAAGGCTGTCGCGCACGGGCACGCGATAGTGATATCTCAACTGGTGGACAAAACGGCTGACTTCGCCCGTCTGCAAGCCTTCCGTCCGCGTGTCGTATAAAAGGGTGACGTGCTTTGCCCGTGCGATCATACGGTAGAAATGATATGCCCGGATGCTGTCCTGATGCTCGTATGCGGGAAGGGAGAAGCCTCTGCGCAGGTTGTAGGGAATGAACGAGTCGGTCGTTTTTTTTGCGGGGAAAACACCTTCGTTCATCGACAGGATGACGAGGCGGTCGAAATCGAGCACGCGCGTTTCCAGCACGCCCATCACCTGAAGGCCCGACAGCGGTTCGCCGTGGAAAGGGATGGCGATCGTGTCCGTCACACGCTTCAGGAGGCGGAAGTAAGTGTCGGGCGTCATGCTTACCCCGGCTTCAGATATCAGGCTCTTCATCCGGTTGATTACCGTATAGCAGTGATATACAAATTCCTGCTCGATATCGTCCATAGATACGGGCGCTTCGTCATCGTCCGCGCCGGGGCGGAGCGCGGAAATCGCCCGGTTCAGTTCCTGCAGGATGGCGATCAGATAGTCCGAAAGCGCATCCGTGCCTTCGAGCGGAGAGAAAATCAGCGACAGCAATTTGTTGCGACTCAAATCCGATGCGTTGACATACACTCTGTTATATTTCACAATGTCGTCAGACAGCATCGCCGCCTCTCTGCCGCAGACGGAGCGTATATACTGATGATTCAGCACGAAAAGCGCATCGCGATGATAAAAGGCGTATTGCCCGTCCGCCGTACGGACATTTTTGCGCAAAAGCAATATTGATTCCATCAGCGAGGCGACGGGCGTCCCCGACAGGGGATAGCCGAGCGTGACGTTGATGTGTTCGATTTCTTCCGGGATGGAGTTGAGGACGGGTATAAGCAGCTTTTCGTCGGGCAGGACGATGGCCGTGCGCAAGGCTTCTTCCGGATCCATCATCATCCTTCCGCCAAGCATTTTCTTCAGCAGCGCGTGCACCTGTTTGGCCTGTCCGATTCCGGAAGGAACGCCGATCAGTTCTATTTCGGGGATATTCTGCTTTTCGGGCGGCAAGGTCAGCTCCGAAGGGAAGCGCTTCAGATGCGCGGTTACGAAATGGGACGCCCTGTTATGCGGGTCGGTCGTCATCTTCGAGCCGCAGTCCCAGTAGAAATCGGCCACGCCCTGCTCCCCGAGCAACTGCAGCAGCCTGGCTTCGACGGCGGAGAGCGCATTCAGCCCGATGAAGACAACTTTGCGGTAAGGCAGTTCGCACCGTCCCGTCCGCTCGATTTCCTCGATCACTTCCCTGAAAATCATGCCCTCGTATCCCCGCCCTTCGGCGGCAAGCGTTTCGCGAAACTCGACGTAGATGGCATAAAGCAGCTCCCAGATATGCAGGAACCGGCGACGGTTTTCGCTGTCGCCCCCCGGATGAAAGGACGACCAGAACGAGCGTATCGCCTCGACCTGCCGGGGATTCAGATAGCTGAAATCCCGGTCAATATCGCGCAGGTCCGTCACGTTGGTAAACAGCCGGCGCGCATCGACGAGGTATTTGTCCACATCGTCGAAATCGCTCAGCAGCATCTCGCCCCAGAAAATGAAATCATCGAACTGCTCGTCCGCGCCGCTCTGCCGTGCATAGATACGGTAGAGCAGGAAGAGCATCCGCAGATGGTCGGCAGGCATCTTGTCGCTCAGTTGCATGAACAGCCCGTCGACCGTCAGTATGGCCGGCGAAAAGAGCGGCTTCCCGGCCGCCTGCGAAAGGTATTTCCTGAAAAACAATCCCGCACGCCGGTTGGGGAATACGAAGGCAAAGTGCTGTATTTCCGTCCCGTGGTGTTGATAGAACAATGCAGCGACCTGCTGCAGAAATGGCTTCATCCCGTCTGTTTTCCGGCAAAGATAGGGGTTATATTTCATATTCGGGATTCGATGATTTCAAAATCCGGTCTTCCGGCCACCGCGCGCAGTATATTTTTTTACGTATCGCTTTTTTTCATATATTTGCACGGTGAATGAGCGGGCGGCGGCGATGCCTGTCCGCACAGGAAAATAAAAACTGTGATGATGTCATTTTTTCTCAAAAATAATCTCTCGCTGAGCGGCTTTGCCGCAGCCTCTGGCACGATTATTGCTGGGGGGGGGCGTATGTAGCGGTAAATTAGTCACTTCCGCCCCGCGGGCGGTTGACGGACGCCTCTATTCAAGACATAAAATTCAATCTTCACGAATGCCGGAATGTTCGAATCCCGGCATCGCAGTGCGCGCGGCACGGTATTACAGAAATTCCGTTTCACGCCCGTTCATTCCTCAAGATTCAACGCTCACGGCATCCGGACGCTCCGTTATCCGGCGATTCATCTCCGGGCTTCCGCTCACGGCATCGAAAACAATCCAAACTCAAATATCATGAAAGACAATCCTGAACTGATGAACTTTATCCTCGACAACGAAGAGGGAGCCGTCCGGCCCGCCGCGCTTTACGGCAAATGCCGGGCGCTGGCGGCGCAGAAACTATACCGGGTGTACGAGGCCATCGACCTGAAGACGCTGCAGGAAAAGTATTCAATCGCCGGCCGGCGGCTGGAGATGAACAAAAGTTTCCGGGCGGACAGCGACGGGAATACCTGGGTAATCACCTGTGAAATCGCTTTTGACGATATCCGCATCGTGACGGATACCTGCATCCGGGAGGACTACAGCCTGCTTTCATACAGCTATTTTGCGGAGGAGGGAAACGATCCGTTTCTCGAAGACGAGCTGGGAGAGCGGGCGTTGCGGACAAAAACGTACGATGACTTTTTAACATCCGGCGAGGCAGAGATAGCTTCCTGCCTGCAACGCAGGATGGACGCGGCGCTGGCACGCCTTGCGGACGCATGACTCAAAGACCCGACGATTCAAAGACTGTAAAACGCCCGCGCAGAGCATTACACGAGGGAGCCTGCTCAGGGCACGGCCCCGAACAGCGCTCCCTCCTTCTCAATCCGACGGTTTCAAACCCCGGCCTTTCAGGCCGCAGGCGCGTCAGTAATTCGTTTTCTTCGGCTCGAAATAGGCCTGCGGATGGGCGCAGGCGGGGCATTTCTGCGGAGCGTTCTTGCCCCGGTGCACGTATCCGCAGTTGCGGCACTGCCATTCGATTTCCTCTTCGCGGCTGAAGACCGTGCCGTCGGCGAGGTTGGCGAGCAGCTTGCGATAGCGCGCCTCATGCTCCGCTTCTACCCTGGCAATCATGCGAAAGACGACGGCTATCTCCTTGAATCCCTCCTCTTCGGCGATGGCGGCAAACGCGGGATACAGCTCCGCCCACTCCTCGTTTTCGCCTGCCGCGGCGGCAGCCAGATTTTCCGCCGTCGTGCCGATCCGGCCTGCCGGATACGAGGCGGTGATCTCTACCGGCCCGCCTTCGAGGA
This sequence comes from Tannerella sp., assembly GCA_031266995.1. Classification (GTDB taxonomy): domain Bacteria; phylum Bacteroidota; class Bacteroidia; order Bacteroidales; family Tannerellaceae; genus Tannerella. Next base: position 918 of record JAIRZY010000230.1, on the reverse strand, counting down.
ACTTGAAGAAGCGTTTGGCATGTTCCTTTTCCTGCTCGGCCGTTTCCATGAATACGCCCGATATTTGCTCATAGCCTTCCTTTTTGGCTACACTGGCAAAAAACGTGTAGCGCGACCTTGCCTGCGATTCGCCGGCAAACGATTTCAGCAGATTCTGTTCCGTCTGCGTTCCTTTAATACTTTTTTCCATAATGCACATTAATTTTTTTCACACGCCAAAGTTACGTTTTATTTTCATACAAACTTCAATAATTCGAGCAATCAATCATTCAAAGATCCGGACGGAAGGGCTGCCCGTTTCCGAACCGACTCCCTCCCCTGCGGAGAGAGAGGGAACGTTCCCCACCAGCCGGGGAACGCTCCCCACCAACCGGGGAACGTTCCCCATCAACCGGGGAACGCTCCCCACCAACCGGGGAACGTTCCCCACCAACCGGGGAACGTTCCCCACTAACCGGGGAACGCTCCCCACTAACCGGGGAACGTTCCCCACTAACCGGGGAACGTTCCCCACTAACCGGGGAACGTTCTCCACTAACCGGGGAACGTTCCCTGCAAACCGGGGAACGTCTCCGATAAACCCGGAGACGTCTCCCGTAAACCCGGAGACGTCTCCCGCAAATCCGGAGACATCTCCCATAAATCCGGAGACATCTCCGATAAACCCGGAGACATCTCCGATAAACCCGGAGACGTCTCCCATAAACCCGGAGACATCTCCGATAAACCCGGAGACGTCTCCGACAAACCCGGAGACGTCTCCCGCAAACCCGGAGATGTCTCCCGCAGACCCGGAGACGTCTCCGCAAGTACCGGCCGGAATCTTTGAATCATTGAATTCTTGAATCTTTGAATCATTGTCGCTATCTTTGTGCGATTTTTTACTGACAGAAGAATGAAGTTTACAGTTGATTTCCG
>JAIRZY010000218.1 GCA_031266995.1 Tannerella sp. | reverse complement strand
CGAAGGCTGGGTTTCGGTGCAGTCCGTGATTACGGAAAAACACTTCTGGGAAATCATCGGCCAGCTGAAAAACCTCGGCGCCGAAGGGATTCTGGTGATCCCGATCGAGAAGATGATACTTTAGGATGCCGGTACCAAATGAAACAGTAAATGACAGCACAGATAAAAATCATAAAATACCCCGCAAGGACGGAATGGGAAGCCTTGCAGCAGCGTCCGGCGCTGGATGTGTCGGCGCTCTTCGGCACGGCGCAGGCGATACTCGACGAGGTGCGGACGGGGGGCGACGCGGCGGTAAGGCGCTACGAAGAACAGTTCGATCACGTGTCGCTCAACCGGCTGGAAGTGATACCCGAAGAGATACGGGCCGCCGGGTCGCTCCTGCCGGACGATCTGAAGCAGGCCATCCGCGTGGCGCACGGCAATATCTCCGCATTTCATGCGGCGCAACGGTTCGCGGGCGTGAAGGTCGAAACCATGCCGGGCGTCACGTGCTGGCAGAAAGCCGTCCCTATCGAAAAGGTCGGTCTGTACGTCCCCGGCGGCACGGCACCGCTGTTTTCGACCGTGCTGATGCTTGCCGTTCCGGCGCGGATTGCCGGCTGCAGCGAGATCACGCTCTGCACACCTCCGGACAGGGACGGAACGGTGCACGCCGCCATTCTGTTTTCGGCACAGCTCGCCGGCGTGAGCAGAATTTTCAGAATCGGCGGGATTCAGGCGATTGCGGCCATGACTTACGGCACCGAAAGCGTCCCGCAGGTATATAAAATCTTCGGGCCGGGCAATCAGTATGTAATGGCAGCCAAGCAACTGGTTGGGATGAGAGACGTGGCGACCGACATGCCCGCCGGCCCGTCGGAGGTGGCGATTATCGCGGACGAAACGGCGCATCCGGCATTTATCGCCTCCGATTTTCTTTCGCAGGCCGAGCACGGAGCCGACAGCCAGTCGCTCCTGCTGACCGACTCCGAAAGGCTGGCGGATGCCGTGGCGGAAGAAATCGAGCGCCAACTGGCGCGGCTCCCCCGCCGGGAACTGACCGTCAAATCGCTTGCGAACAGCCGGATTATAGTCATGAGGGACGTGGACGAGATGATTGCGTTCAGCAACCTGTATGCGCCCGAGCATCTGATCATACAGACGGCCGACACGGCGTATGCGGGCGCCCGCGTCCTGAACGCGGGCAGCGTGTTTCTGGGCGCGTACAGCCCCGAAAGTGCGGGCGACTACGCTTCGGGCACCAATCATACGCTGCCGACGAACGGATATGCGCGGGCATACAGCGGCGTGAATCTGGACAGCTTTATCAAAAAAATTACGTTTCAGGAAATAACGAAAGAAGGCCTGGCGGCTCTGGGCGAAACCGTCGAAACGATGGCGGCCGGTGAACGGCTGGAGGCGCATCGAAACGCGGTCGGCATCAGGCTCAAAGGCGATAAAATTTGAATGATGGATATAAATATTGACAGACTTGTACGCACAAACATCCGCCGCCTGAAGCCCTACGCCTGCGCGCGCAGCGAGTTTAAAGGCGAGGCGTCGATCTATCTGGATGCCAACGAGAATCCGATGAATGCGCCCTACAGCCGCTATCCCGATCCGATGCAGGAAGGACTGAAGGCGAGGATAGCGGAAATCAAGCACGTGCGCCCGTCGCAAATCATGCTGGGCGTGGGCAGCGACGAGCCGATAGACCTCACGATTCGCATCTTCTGCGAGCCGCGGCAGGACAACATTGTGGCGATCGACCCGACCTACAACATGTATCAGGTCTGTGCCGACATCAACGACGTGGAATATCGCAGGGTGCTCCTGAACCGGGATTATACGCTCGACGCCGGGCGCCTGCTGGCGGCTGCGGACGGGCGGACGAAGGTAATTTTCCTCTGCTCGCCAAACAACCCGACGGGCAATCTGCTAAACCGCGGCGAGATGACGAAAGTCGTGGAACGTTTCGACGGCATCGTAGCGATCGACGAGGCTTATGTCGACTTCTCGCCCGAGGCCTCGTGGCTGGCCGCGCTCGACCGCTATCCGAACGTCATCGTGTTTCAGACCTTTTCGAAGGCCTGGGGGCTTGCCTCCGTGCGCTGCGGCATGGCGTTTGCGTCGGAGGATATCGCGGGCTATTTCAGTAAAGTGAAGTATCCGTATAACATGAACCTGCTGACGCAGAATTTTGTCGGCGAACGCATCGCGTCCGAAGCACACAAGAACGGATGGGTGGCGACGCTGCTCGCCCAGCGCACGTGGCTCGAAGCGCGGCTGAGGACCATCCCGTGGATCGAAAAGGTCTATCCGTCGGATGCCAACTTTCTGCTCGTCAAGATGCCCGACGCCGAAGGCATCTATCGGCGCCTGATCGAGAGAGGCATTGTCGTGCGCAATCGCAGTGCGGTATCGCTCTGCGCCGGATGCCTGCGCATCACCGTAGGTACGGCGGACGAAAACGCCGCGCTCACGGAGGCGCTCAACGATCCGGAGATATCTCATATACCTTAAATATTAAAGGGATGAAAAAAAGAGTGCTGTTTATCGACCGCGACGGGACGCTGATTGCGGAGCCGCCGGTGACGCATCAGGTGGACACGCTGGAGCAGCTCGAGTTGCTGCCGGGCGTGATCCGCAATCTGTACTTTCTGCGCCATCATCTTGATTTTGAATTTGTGATGGTCAGCAATCAGGACGGGCTGGGCACGGCGGCCTATCCGCAGGCCTGCTTTGACACGGTGCAGGGCAAGCTGCTGCAGATACTTGAAAACGAGGGCATCATATTCGACTCCATACACATCGACCCGTCCCTGCCCGAAGAGCGTTCGCCCGGCCGGAAACCGGCTACGGGGATGCTGACGGCGTACTTGACGGGCGATTATGACCTTGCAGCGTCGTTCGTCATCGGCGACCGCGCAGTCGATGTGGAACTGGCGCGCCGTCTGGGATGCAGAGCGATACAACTGCAGGCGCAGGGCGTGCGTGGACTGTCGGACGACGGCCACGTGTTTACGGCGACGTGCTGGGACGAAATTGCCGAACACATCTTTGCCGGAGAACGCGTAGCGACCGTGCAGCGCACGACGAACGAAACGGACATCTCGGTCCGTCTCCACGTGGACGGAAGCGGAAAGACGGCGATTGCGACCGGGATCGGCTTTTTCGACCACATGCTGGATCAATTGGGCAGACATTCGGGCATGGACTTGACGGTGAGTGCGAAGGGAGACCTGCAGGTGGACTGTCACCACACAATTGAAGACACGGCGATCGCCCTGGGCGAGGCGTTGCACCGTGCGCTGGGCAGCAGGCGGGGCGCGGAGCGGTATGGCTTCTGTTTACCGATGGACGACTGCCTGTGTCAGGTGGCGCTCGACTTCGGCGGACGGGCGTGGCTCGTATATGACGCAGATTTCAAGCGCGAGAAAATCGGCGAGATGCCGACGGAGATGTTTCTGCACTTCTTCAAATCCTTCAGCGACGCCGCGCGGATGAATCTGCATATCACGGCCACGGGGACGAATGAACACCACAAGGCCGAAGCCATCTTCAAAGCGCTCGCCCGCGCCATCAAGATGGCGGTCAGGCGTGACATCTACAAATACGAGCTTCCGAGCACGAAGGGAACGCTCTGACCCTCGCGTAAGGCGATGGGGATTCGGAATTCAAAGATTCAGGGATTCAAAAATTAGAAGACTCGGACAGGGTGAGCCGTCGCGGACGGCTTTTTCCGCATCGCGATTCTGCAGCAGGCTGCGGAAGGCTTTTCCATGCATAAATGAAAAACTTCGGAGAGATCTCCGGAAACACGGGGCCGTTTCAGGAATATGACTGTACGCATAATAAATTTGTCGGGAAGGAGAGTTTCGCTTATATTTGCGCCATTAGTGAAAATTTTATGAAAGCAAACACACACAATATGGAAATAACAACAATAGACGAATATATCGCAACTTTCGAACCGGCCGTACGAAAGACGCTGAATGAAATACGCGCTCTCATCAGAAACGAAGCTCCGGAAGCGACAGAAAAAATTGCTTACAGGATACCGACATTCTATCTGAACGGGAATCTGGTTCACTTCGCAGCGTTTAAAACACATTACAGCTTCTTCCCTACCTCATCTGGAATCGACGCGTTCGGTGAGGAACTCGCGCCCTACCGTACCGGAAGAGGCACGTTGCAGTTTCCGGCCGACAAACCTCTGCCCTGGGATATGATTCAAAAGATCGTACGGTTCAGGGTAAGAGAGAATTTAGACCGGACAAAAAAAAAGAAAACAAAAATGAATAAAAGTACGTAGTATGATTCCTGTTTTTTGAATATCCAGGCGAAGGTCTGGCTGTCCGATATTCTTTTCTCCCTTTTCACCGGGAACTTCTTCTCCGACAGCGGGTGTTTTGTTTTATTACATCTTTATATTTTACCGTCTCACCCACTAATGGGGAAATTCTCTAACGCTACTAAGACATGAAATATAATAAACACCGCACTCACCGCAGAAATCGGATAGACCTTTTCTGCAAGCCCCGCACAGAAAAACGCAACCGGCGGCAAAACAACCATTGCATAAATCACAGGGAGTGTCTGAATGGTACAGAAATAGAGAACCCAGCAAAACCAGTATAATGCGATAGTAATATATACTGCGATGGCCGCCCTCCCTTTTGGGATCACTTTCTCCTGTCTTCGCCTAACCAGAAAGATTAGAAGGATAACGATGGATACACCGAGAATATGTTCGCCATATTCAATGATCGGCATGGAGGAAGCATTTCCCTCAAGAGAATTAATCGTAGGCGGGAATAATACCCAAATGATATTTGGAAAACTTTGAAGGGCAACAATGAGCAGTCCATACAGGGAAAATCCAATCCTCAAGTTTTTCATTATTATCTCAGTTTTTTTCGGTAAATTATAATTTTGTTTATTTGCCAATATATTTTTATTGAATCACTCAACAGGTGGTGAAGCGTAAATAAGTGTTTATTATGCAAAGAAAGTATATATTCTGTATTTATATTCTTGAAATTTTCGCAGGTACAAAAACAGGTAAAATAATCAGTTTTATATCTTAATTTCCTTGCGACTGTTTTATAATAAAACCCTTGCCGGTTTGCGATGGATCAAGAAGTGTCATCGTATTCCCATTGATTTGGATGGAAGTTGTAGTGATGCTTGTTTCTATAAAGAGGTCATTGGTCTGATATATGTCAGCAGACGAGTATAATTCAGGAATTTCGACGGCCCCCGAAGAGTTTAGGAAGACAACAAATAGTTTATTTGTCCGGGGCTGGATGGCATATATCACATCTTTTGAGATACAGGCTTTGGGGGAAGAATAGGTTTCGCCATCCCAGTTGCGCTTTTCCAAAGGTGTTTTGTGCAGGTTCTCCCAGATAGAGATTACACGGATCAGTTTCAGGCGTGGCGGCACCTGTCTGATGTCGGTGTATTCAGGCATGTCGCCTGTTCCGCCAAAACGACCGTACCAGCCGAACGTGCTCCCTCTGGAGGCAGCTATTCCGGCGATTTTGCGGTTGCCTTCCTCGGTAAAGACATTGGGCGAGGTGCAGCCTAACATAGAATTATCGACGAGTCGGCTTTTCAATATGTTTTCGTCGGTGGCAAAATCTATGCCGTCCTTTTCCTGTACGATAAGGTCGGGAATGAGTTCGTCGGCATCCGGCCGATTTTCTATATATCTCAGCCAGTCGTCGTAGGGATGCCACGGCTCAATGATAAAGCGCGCATCCGGAAAGCGTTCTTTTGTTTTTTTCCAGAGTGTTCGGTAAAAGGCTGCATGTCCTTCGCTATATGTTTGATATTCGTGCGTCACGTCAGGATGTTTGTCGCCACTGTCATGGCCTGTCCAGTGTGCCAGTGTAACCTGATTCCCGCCGGATACCTGTATCGTATCCCAGAAATCACCGTAAAGCTGCGGAACATCCCATGCGTATCCTCCAAATTCAAATCCTTTATCTTTACGTTCTAAAGACGCAGCCCGATTCAGTATGCTGTCTACAAGAAAGTCGATTACCCGCTGCTGCTGCAGATCCGGCTCCACAGAAAAGTATGAAGGCTCGAAAAACCATCCACGTGCCAGATTTTCAGGAAAAGGAAGGGAAGCATCCTTGAGTGCTGCGAAACGCGAAAGATATTCTTTTTCTTCCCCTGTAAATGAGTTGGCCCTGTTTATTTCGCGATCATAGCAGTCATATTGAGGTGTTTCAAAATAAAACTTTAAACTGTCCGCAAGTTTATGATCGGCCATTCCCCAGTGATAAAATATATAATCATAGCCCATCTGTTTGGCATAAGCAAGATTGTCGTCATTATTCCCAACCCATGTGATGCCGTAAAAATTGCGATAATCCGATTCTATGTTTACAGTTTGTGAATCATCATCTTCTTCGAAAAGAACTTCTTTCGTACATGAGAAGCAAATAAAAAGCAGGCTTAATAAAATATATCTATATTTCATCCATTCACTTTTTTTATGCAAATATGTGATTAACTGTTCTGCATTTTCTCTTCAATATGAAAAGTCGAAGTATAAAGACCGCTATATTTCCCTTTGCCGTGGATAAGAATCTTTGCCTCGCCGATGTTTTTATTATTACGATAGGTAATATAATAATCGACTGTGAAGCTTAGTTCATAAAACATACCGTCATCCTTCCTGACAGATACGCGCGGAATAGGAGTAATGGCCTGACCTGTATATATCTGCACGGGTATAGTATCAACAGAAGTATTGGCATCGGTAAGTTTGACGGGCATGAAGCGATGATATTTAATACGTATCTCGTTCATCACCACAAAAAGATGTTC
>JAIRZY010000209.1 GCA_031266995.1 Tannerella sp. | reverse complement strand
GACGGACAGTGGCAGAAGCCGGCAATCATCCCGGTCGTCGAGAAGTCTCTCCGGATCGAGCCGAAAGCGGGCAAGCCGTTTATCTTCCCGCGCTGCCAAATATCCGGCCAGATGGGATATGACACGACGAAAAAAGTGTTTACGATTGCGATCTCGGCGGAGGTACTGCAACCGGCGAAGACGGGCGTGTCCTCCTTCATGTTTGGCGACCCGGAACCGGCGTAATGTAATTCAGGATTCAAAATTCAAGATTGTGAGAGAATTGGATGCGAATCAAATTGAGGCACAGGCGGCGAGGGTGATCCTCGACCGCGGTGTGCGGTACACGCTTGGGGAGGACGATATTACGATTCGTCCTCTCCGGGTCGGTACGCTTGTCACCATCGCGGGAATGGTCGCGGACGCCGGCCTGACGCTTCAGAAAATCGAGGAGGGCGAAAACGACCAGATGCGGTTTGTGACTAAATATACGGATTTAATCCTCAACTGCATTGCCGTGGCGGAAATCAACGCCAAAAGCCTGCTGACGGACGAACGCATCAGGGAACGGGCGGAGTTTTACCGCAACAGTCTCAATGTGTTTCAGCTCTATGAACTGCTCATTCGCGTACTGACACTGTCGGGCGTACAGTCTTTTACGAATACTACCAGATTGCTCGTCACGATGAAGACGGGTCATCTGGGGCCGAAGAGGAGCCAGGGGAGTTAAAAGGATTGAATAGCCTCTGGGGACTGATATGGATGGTGCAGAAGGATACGGGATGGACGGACGAGCACGTGCTGTGGGGCATGTCGATGGCGAATCTTCAGATGAAGCTGGCGGATACGCCCTGCTACCGGTACGGGAAAAAGGAAGCGAAAATAGTTGACGGAAACGAACTCGAGAGAATATTTCGCGAACGACAAAACAGATGAAAGAACCTGTCGAAGTTACATTCAAGGTAAATAACGGCGAGCTGGACGCACAGGCCAAAGCCGCGATCAGAAGTTTTCTGGGCATCGGGAAAGCCGGCCGGGAGGCGGGGACGCATGTGTCCGATCTGGAGAGGCGGCTCAGGAGTGCGGTTAAGACGGTTGCCGGGACGGCAGCCCTGCAGCAGTTTGTGAAGCAGATCATCTCGGTACGGGGCGAGATGCAGAACCTCGGCATCGCGCTCGAAACGATGCTGGGCAGCAAGGCGAAAGCGGACGCGATGATGAAGGACATCGTCGCATTTGCGATGAAAACCCCGTTCACACTTACGGAAGTGGCGGACAATGCAAAACAGTTAATGGCGATGGGAATCGCCTCAGAGAAAGTGATGGCGACGCTTAAGACGCTCGGCGACGTGGCGGCGGGGGTGAATGTCCCCATCGCACGCCTGGCGATCAATTACGGGCAGGTGTCGGCACTGGGAAGACTGCAACAGCGGGAAATCCGCGACTTTGCAATGGCCGGCGTCCCTGTTATAGAAGAGCTCGCCAAAATGCTGAACAAAACGAACGGGGAAATAAACGACATGGTCGAAGCGGGACAAATCGGGTTCCCCCTCGTAGAAGAGGCCTTCAGGCGAATGTCCGGCGAGGGAGGGAAGTTCAACAACCTGATGGAAAAGATGAACACGAGCCTCACCGGGCAGATATCGAAGCTGAAGGATCAGATACAGTTGATGTTTAATGAGATCGGCAAAAGTAACGAGGGGGCGATATACGGGGCCATCAACATGGCGGCAAAGCTGGTTGAAAACTATGAGCAGATCGGGAAAATTCTGGTATCGCTTGCAGCTACATACGGGGTGTATAAGGCCGCGGTCATAGCAGTTACAGTGACCGAACGTGCGCTGGCAGTGCAGAGGCTGGCGCATATAAAAGGTCTTACCACAATGCAGCTTCTTACCGATATACTGACAAAGAAAACGGCCGTACTGAACGCTGTGATTTCTTCGAACAAATATGTGATTGTGGCGACCGCCATCGCGGCCATCGCGGCGGCGGTATGGGCGATGAGCGATTCGACCGATGCGGCAAAAAAAGCGCTCGAAGAATATAACGCCGAACGGGAAGAGGCAGCACGGGCGGAAGAGGAACACAGGGCAAAAATCGAATCGCTGATCAACACCGTGAACGACGAAGCGGCCGCGACGTATCAGCGCATCATGGCGCTGGAGGATTTACAGAAGGCATATCCCGGCATATTCGACAAGTATGATGTTGAAAGTCTTAAACTTGCCGACATTCTTTCTCTAAAAAAACAGATCGCGGAGATAGACGGGAGAAACGGACTGCAAAAAAAGAAGGATGCCGCGGCGGAGACGGTGCGGGAACTGGAGGAGCAAAGGAAACTTGCCGGGCGCAGATGGAACGAATTGGAGCATCCTGAAGATTTCCTTCTTATAGATGCAATACGGTCCCCGGAACGCGTCAGGAAGCTTGAGGAAAAATTGCGCCTCGCCCAGGCCGACATACATAAACAGGAAGTCGCGATGTGGCAGGCGAGCCTCTCGCCGGAAGAGCGGGCGGGGACGCTGAAAAGTGAAATCGACCTGCTTGAGCGGCAAAATAAAATACTTGATGACGAGATCAATAAAAAAACAGAATTAAAAAAACTGAACCCGTTTGACTTCAATCTGGATACGACCACGCAAAAAACCCTGTTCGATTCCAATAAACAGCGGCTTGCCGCGCTGAAGGCCGAGTACGAGAAAACAATCCATTCCGTGGCCGGGACAGCGACTGAAAAAAATAAAGCCTACTGGGAAAATGCAAAAGCGAAGGCGGAAGCGGAACTCGCGCAGTTGGGCACCGACAAAAAGGGCACGGACGAATTTAAGCGGCTCAAACAGCATATTGCCGACGCGGACGCACAGCTGGAAGCATACAACACGGACAAGGCGAAAAGTGACAAGGCGGCCGAGCGCACGGCGGAAAACCGCCTCAAGGCGCAGGCCTCGATCGACGAGCGGGAAAAGGCCATACTTCTGGAACGTCAGCGCAATGCGCTCGATATTGAGCAGGAAATACTCGACATCCAGGAAGACGGCGCGAGTAAGTCCTTGCAGCAAAACGAACTGAATTACAGAAAAAAGCTGCAGACGATCCGGGAGCAGGCCGCAGAGATGGAACGGGAGCAGATCAAGGCGGCAAGGGACATATATATAAATGGAAAAGGCTCGGACAAAGGTTTTGATTTCAAGACCTTTGACAAATCGCTGCTCCCGATCGGACTGCGCGACATGGACATTGAGGCGTTCATTGAGAAGATGAACGATGCGGCAAGCAAGGCGTTTGCCGCCGCGAACAAAAAGACACAGGACGAAAATAAAAAGCAATACAGTCAACTGCTCATCGAATACGGTAACTACGAGCAGAAAAAGAAAGGAATCACCGAGAAGTGGGAGACGGAAATCGCCAAAATCCCGGCAGAACTGCGGGAGGGCGCGAGAAGGGAGAGAGACCGGGAACTGTCTGAGACGGAAGCCGATTTCATCCAGAAAAGCAAGTTGTGGGAAACCTTTTTCGACGACATCGAAAAAATATCGCTGACCGAGGCGCGACGCATCGGCGCGGAGCTTCGTAATATGATCCTGCAGATAGCCGATCCGGAGGTAAAGAAACAGTTGCTCGACATGCTGGACGAAGTCGGCGAGAAGGCGGAGAAAAACGCGCTCCCCGCCGAGCGCATGTTCGGCTCCGACACGGGCGGCGGGATTGCCAATTTCTTCATGGGAAGCGGAAACCTCGAAAGCAAGATTTCATCTTTCGGCACAATATTCAAAGGCGCACAGCAGGCCTCCGCGGGCACTGCCGCCAATGCCGGCAAGGCGGCCGGTGCAATGGGAGCGGCGGGCAGCAATGCGGCAAACACGCTGATGGTGATCGACACGATCATTCAAAACATTCACAATACCATCAAAGGAATCAATGAGGTTGTACAGTATTTCAAAAACTATGAAGAAAGCGTAAACGGCTATGTGTCACAGAGAACGCAGAGTATCAGCGAATCAATGGAGATTCTGTCCAAATTCGACGAGAAAGCGTATTCCGGCTGGGAAAAACTCAAGTCAGGCGACGTGATCGGCGCAACTACGGACAATATAATTGCCTGGCACAGCCTGTTCACCAGCGGCAAGCAACTGCGCGCAAAGTGGGAAAAGGAGATTGCCGAGGGTGTCATGAATGAACTGCTCGGTGAGAAGGAAATAAACCGGCTGTATCGCGAACGGTACGAATGGGCGCAGAAAATCGGCGAAACGACGCTCGACTACCTGCGGCGACAGGGCGAAGAGCTGAAGCGACAGAGGGCCGGGAATGAAAAAGACTCTGACGATTTGTGGGCCAAACTGATGTCGGAAGGCAAGTACAAAACTGCTGATTATATTCGCAAGGATAAAACACTTGGTATTGACTGGCTTAACAAGGACGAGCACATTGTGGAATGGGCGTCGCTTGCGGGCAAAACATGGACGGAGATAGAACTTCTTGCGTCGCAGGGCAAGCTGTCCGAAGAGGGTATGAAGTACTACGAGGCCCTCAGGGCGGCAAAGGAGGAGGGCGAAGACCTTGCGGCAAGGCAGGAGGATTGGCTCGAAGAGATGCGTGAGACGTTTGCCGGCTCGACATACAACAGTGTCGTGGATTCGATCGTGAGTGCCTTCAAAGAGGGCAAGCGCTCCGCCGCCGACTTCGCCGACACGTTCAATGACCTGATGACGGGTGCGCTGTCGTCCGCCCTGCGCATGATGACGGACGACAAGATGCGTCAGTGGTACGAGAACTTCGCCGAGATGGGCGAGGGCGGTTTCACGGACGAGGAAATTGCCGCCGCGCGCGAATCGTTTATGGCCGCCATCGAGGCCATCGGAGAAAACGCGGATGTGCTGCAGAAGATTGGCGAGTTTTCAAAAACACAGCAGTCGGCGAAAAAGGGCGAATTTGAAACCGTGTCGCAGGATGATTTCGGACTGTGGCTCGGACAGTTTGCGGCAATCAGAATTCATGTGAGCAACATATATGATTTGGCGGCAAGTATGGTTGCCGGATGGGATGATATTGTCGCGCATTTTGACGATATCGAAAAAAATACGCGCGACACTGTTATCGAATTACGGGAGGTTAACAAGAAGCTGAAACGTATGGAATCCAACGGAGTAAAAGCACTATGAGCACAAACGCATTAAACGGCATGTACGGCCATCTGGTCATCGACGGCGTCAACGCCTGGCCTGACCTGGGCTTCATTGTGCTCCGGAAAAGCATGAACAGCTGGCTGCTGTTCCCCGAACGGAAGGCACCCTTCACACATGACTGGCGCGATGAGGACGGCATCGAGGTCGACCTTGAGCACGTGTATCTGAAGGAGAAAAAAGTGTCGCTGATCGTGCTCTTCGCGGCAGATTCGGAGGTTCGGTTCTGGAACAGCTACAGGGAGACGCTCGAACTGCTGGCCGCACCGGGGATACGGACGGTGTATTACAGGGAGCTGGACAAGGACTTCAGCGTGTATTACACGGGTGCATCCAGCCCGGTGTCATACGGCCGCCTGAAGGGGATGGACATCGTACTTTTCGGAATGACGCTGAATTTCGTGATGCCCGACCCCTCGGCGATGATCGAGCGGCTGGTCGCTCCGGACAGCATTATGCTGACCGTCGGCGACATCGCCGGCTCAGGGACGTTCACATACAGCGTCTCGCCCGCTTCGGCGTCACAGAATATCCGCGCGACGGTGACGGCGCTCACGGGCAATGCGTATGTAGCCGGCAATATGATCTACGCGACCGTCGCCGGCACGGTGAAGCTGCGTGTGGCGTCGGCCGTAGACAGCTCGGTATGTGCCGAAGCGACGGTCAATGTGTACCCGGCAAGCATCATACGCTTTGCCGACGGGGAGATGCTGACCGATGGAATTGATTATATAACAGAATATTAATATATTATGGGAAGAATAAAAGACTTGCAGCAGTATTCGGGTTCCGTGCAGCGGCAGGATGTATGGTTCATGATTGACGGGGATTCGTTCCAGAAGGGAATGAAAATGTCCGCGCAGCAGATATATACGCTCGTGAAGGGCGCGGACGGCCGGAATATTGA